>JAJNDJ010000102.1 GCA_021156345.1 Rubrobacteraceae bacterium
GAGACGAGGATCTCGGCGTTTTCTATGCTCACCTGTGGTTCGTGTCTCTGCTCTGCCATCTCATTCACCACCTTTGTCCGGGTCAACTCGCCGAAGTTCCGGTCGTCGAAGGTCAGCGCCGCCATGCCGGCCGCTGCGAACCGCTCGGCTCCCGCGAACAGCCGGTCCTGGGTCCCGCTGAAGCCGTGGCCCATCACCACGCACGGTACTTTCCCCGTCGCATCGGTAGGACAGTGGAGGTGGCCGACGAGTCCCACGCCGCCGGAGTCAAACGACACCCTGATCTGCTCGGTCTCCTCGATCATTGCTCCCTCCCCTTTACTATGCTATCGGCGCTCTTGGGCTAGCCGACCACGCAACTTAGCGCATAATGCCACTGACCAATGGTGGGCGCTAACTTCTGAGAAATCCCAAAAGGCGAAGTTCACCTCCGGCATTATGCACAGCCCCGGCCCTATACAGCGGATTGTCTTATGTAGAGTGTCGAAGGGTCATAGCCCAGCATACATAAGACACTGCTAATATCCGCAACCGAACTTCGTAATGACGGAGTTCTCGGAAGTCCGCATGGCCCCGGTGCTAGGCTGATAATACCCACGGACGCATTGTGGGCTCTCCGGAGAGAGGCTACAGGTGTCGTAGGATCTGGCACGTTCCGCGAGCAAATGCTGACAAGCCGCCTAATGCCGTGCCGGCAAGCGGAGGCCACAGGCCAGGGCGTGCCGAAACGCTCGCTAAGGGGTCGCCGCCGGGCCCCTGGCTCCCCCGCGCCTCAGGAAGACGATCCTGGTCGGTGTGAGGCGCAGCTCGATCCTCTCGCTGCTGCTCCAGCGCTTCTTCCAGCGCGGGTCGTTGCCGATCTCTGGGTCGAACCAGATGCCTGGGCCTTCCGGCTCGAGCACCCCTTCGTAGGAAGAGTAGTCGTTCGGGTCGTAGAGCGTCGAGCCGCCTGTGCGGCGGTAGATGGCGTTGCGCGAGCGGAACGATTGCACCGACGAGGGGCTCGTCCCGAGGGCGCTGGCGATCCACTCGTCGCTGCGGCCCTCCTCCACCCAACGGCGGATGTCGTCTATGAACTTCCTGAGCGAAACCCTCTGGTTTATGCCCACACGCGCCACCACCTCCCTATTTTGGGGGTAGCCGGTTGCGCCACTGGCTCCACTCGTCCCAAAAGGTGCCCAACTGCGGGACGGGCTTCTGTGCCTCTACCCTCTTTCCCTAGTAACACGTAGCATAAAGCTCCTATCGGACGCAAGCAACCCTCAGTGATCTCCCCCGAAACACGTATCCCTTATTCACCCGAGTGCGTAGAATGGGTGTTCTAAGAAGTTCGCTGCAAGAATTCATCGCTGATTCATCGCTCTCTGATTAGATGTCAAAGCAGTGACAGGTGCAGGTTAAGGCTTCAGGAGGCGTAAGGCATTGTCTGAGGGAGAGAACCACCAGGGCGAGGAGGTTTGGGAAGAGGTTCCCGAGCCCGAGGAGATCAGTGAGGAGGAGGCCAACGAGCTCCCCATCGACGTTTTCGCGGAAGAAGAGAGCGAGCCTGATGAGCAGCCTGCTGGGGCTATGGAACTCGCCCGCCAGCCGAAACGTCGGCCGGATAGGTTCATCGATCTCCGGGGCGGGCCATTCGGCCATAAATTCCCCCGCGACGCTAACCTTCGAGTGCCCGTGTTTTTCGAGTAGAACCATATTCCTACTATCGGTCTCTCCAAGGCCGTTAGGCGTCCGGCGGGCTTCCGGTGTTTCGTGATGATCAATAGCCAGAAAATGCGCCAACTGGGAGCGACCCAGCGCGGTATGCAGCTTCTGCTGAATCACGAAGCTCAGGGCCACTGCCGCGGCTATGGACATGGAGAGGCAAATGCGCAGGTCAACCCGGCATTCAGTCCGCGGGTTCTCGTGAATGCGTAGTAGTCCAGCGAGCGTTGCAAGACCCATACTCGGCGCGGCCATATTTAAGAGGGGCTGATTTGTCAAACTGGCACCCGGCGCATGTACGCGTGCCAGGGGAAATCAGGGCCGGGGTCTAGAGCAGCCTCGGCCCTTTCTCCCGCCCTTATTCACCGAAGTACGTGGAAGAGACTGTATGAAAAGTCCTCAAACACGAGCGAGCCGCCTCGCCATGAGGCGGATCATAGCAGCGTACACCAACGCCTCCCCGCTCGCACATGACCTCTCGTAGTCTTTGCTCATCCTCCTTTGCTGGTCGATCCAAGAAATAGTCCGCTCCACCACCCACCGACGAGGCAACACCACGAAGCCCTTGGGGGGCAACAGTTTGCGCCAATCTACGGCCACGCCCTCTTTGGCCCATTCCTTCGCCCAGGCTATCAACACCTCTTCGGGTGCGGGCTTCTTCGGACGCTCGACGAGATCCACGCTCCAGCCCAGGGTCTTCTTGACCCAGTCCGCGCCCTTATCCTCTCCTCTGTAGCCCGCGTCCAACCACAGATGCCGTAGGCGAGGGAATCGCTCGTTCGCCCGCAGCAGCAGGGACTTGATCCCCTCGTAATCCATCACCTTGGCGCAGTGGACCTTCACCTTGAGCACGAAGCCCTCGGTGTCCACCAAGATGTGGCGTTTTCTGCCCTTGACCTTCTTGCCACCATCGTAACCGCGCTGTTCCCCGCCCACCGCGGTGCTCTTGACCGACTGGCTATCCACCACGCCCGCGCTGGGCTGAGGGTCCCTATTCAGGCGCACGCGCAGGCGATCGCGGAGCGCCCGGTTGATCCTCTCCCATGTACCATCGATACGCCATTTCCTGAAGTACCAGTAAACGGTGGGCCACCTGGGGAAGTCGTGGGGCAAGAGGCGCCACTGGCAGCCGCCCTTTAGGAGGTAGAAGACGGCGTTAAGGATCTCGCGAAGACTGTGGGTCCTGGGGCGTCCGTGTCCTTTGGGGGTGGGCATGTGGGATTGTATGTAGTTCCATTCGGCGTCGGCTAGGTCCGTCGGGTAAGGCTTTCTCATGCGTGCTAGAGTAGCGAAATACCCTCCGAGGACCACTTTTCATACAGCCTCGAAAAAAGGGGTATTCTGCGAAGTTCGCGGTTACAAGATCACCTATGCGGCCGTTCGCTATGAGTATGCGACCGGGGCAGGGTCCACGCGTACCCCATCCCGAACGCGGCGATAGACACAAAAGTTATCTGATTCCGTTACAAGCCGTTGCAACTTGCCACGCCTCTACTTCCCGAGAATTTCCACTCCTCGCGGCCCTATGCGCGCGCAGAGGCTAGGGCCTCGCTCACTTCGGCCAGCCGGGTCCCGGTGGCTGTCTAGGTCGCGACTCGCTGAAGGCGCCGTCCGGCATCCTGCCGGGGTCCTCATTGCCGAGCCGCCGCATCCTCCACTCGCGGCATGTCTCGATGTGCTGCCGACATACCAATCTCTCTAAAACAGCTCATGTTTGCTGCTTATCGCCTGAGCTCATGGCTTGCTGATCGCGCGGAAAGTGTTGAACCACATCCCGCTGATGACTGAGCTGTGGGATGCCGTTTAGCGAATGCCATGTGACCCTCGCCGGTCATCGGGAACTCCGGCGTCGTAGCAGGTTGCGCATACGACGCCCCAGTCCTACCATCGTGTAGAGCATGGATCGGGCCCCCGCGTTTTGCCAGATGTTCTTCACTTGCGACCACTGAAGCTTCGGATCCACACAGACCTTCTCCAGGCTTACCGGCTCGTTCACCCCAAAGTGTGCGGCAAGCGACTTGAGGACGTGCGTCCAGATCCTCTCCTGAGCCGTGGAGCCGACGATGCGGAAAGCCATCTCGTAGATTGGGTCGTTGGCGCGCGCAAGCGACTGGATCTGGGCCACCGTTGTCCTGTCTGCTTCTTGGTAAGCGCTGAAGGTGTTCCAGCCGGACTCAGGATGCCCTTCGGGCGTCATCACCGTGAAGGACTCCTCGTCGGCGTAGATTACCCTGACACCTGTGTACACCGGCATTCCACCCACGGAGGCGCTGATGAACAGCACCTCCCCGGGCGCGACGCCCGCCATCGAAGGGTAGAACCGGCTATTGGGCGGCTGGAACTCGGGGAAGTGCTCCTTCCAGACCTTCACGACCTCTTCTGGCCTCACACCTGCTCCGGTCAGGCGCACCCGGTAGGTCTTCTGCCAGAGCTGGCCGAAGCCCTGCAGTGCCCCAACCTCGTGTCTTCCCTGCACGTTCACGTTGGCGGCCCCTTCGGGCACTTCGGAGACCTCCAGCGTCTCGACCCGCTTGGCCCAGTAGGCGGCGTCGCGGGGTTGTCCCTCTTTCTTCTCTTTCGGTGGGGGGGGTGGTTCGGTCATGGTGGGCTCCTCCTTTCCGTCCGTTGCGGTTAGATAGGTGCACGAGACAAATCTTAACTGGCGGTTTAACATCTTTGTCAGCCTTCAGCAAATGAGCGATCGGCTGCCCATGCGCCCACGCGGCTGCTCTTCTCCTCAAGTGCGCAGCCATTATCTCCTATTCACCCAAGTGACCCATGGCCCTTGCCGGGCCAGCCCGAAGCCATGAAAATGGAGCAGCCACCGAGGATATTTTCACTGCGAGAATATGGGTGGCGATTGACCTCCGGCCGGTCTGACCCATATTTTCACGGGCCTACAAGAAGAAGAGTGCCTTGCTGGTGATTCGTCGGCCGGACCGGGGGCATCGCCACCACCGGACCGAGATGGGCGTGACTTCATAGAAGCTTGTACTTTTCGGTAGAAGGCCCATCGCAGTGGTGTCCGCCTCACCTCGGCTCTGGTAGGCGCAGAGCGATGTTCGACGCCAACTGAAGGGAGGAGAACGTGCCGGATGGCCTGGGCAGACGCCTGGGCACTCTGAGCGTACCTGCGATCGCGGCGGGCTACGAGAATCTCGTGAACTGGGCGAGAGGGTTCGGTCCTCTAGAGCGTGCCGGGGTGGAGGGCACAGGCTCCTTCGGAGCCGGGCTTACCCGCTTCTTGAGGGCTCAGGGGATAGAGGTCTTTGAGGTGATCCGCCCCAAGCGTCGTGACCAGTACCGCTCTGGTAAGTCCGATCCCATCGATGCAGAAGCAGCAGCACGCTCGGTTCTTGCAGGCACCGCAATCGCTCAGCCCAAAGACGCCGACGGCGAGGTTGAGATGATTCGTAGCTTGCGGATTACACGCCGCTCGGCGGTGAAAGCGCGTGCTCAGGCGGCCAACCAGATACAGGCTCTGCTGGTCACCGCTCCCGAAGGGCTAAAGAGCGAACTGTGTAAACTCTCCACTGCCAGACTGATCGAGAAAGCGTCGCGGCTTCGGCCAGGTGCGACTCTTTCAGATGTAGAGGCGGCCACCAAGTTCGCGCTACGCTCGGTGGCACGTCGCTACCAGCAGCTCTCCGAAGAGATCTCCGAGCTCGATGAGCAGTTGAATCGGCTGGTGATTGAAGTCGCGCCGCAGCTCGTGGCCATGGAGGGCATTGGAACCGATACGGCCGCCTCGCTGCTGATCGCAGCCGGTGACAATCCTGAGCGGCTCAAGAACGAGGCAGCCTTCGCGCACCTGTGCGCGCCTTAACCGGCACGGCGATCGCGACGCCAACCGAGCTCTCTACGTGATCGCTATCTGCCGCATGAGCCGCGACAAACGCACCCGGGCTTACGTCGAAAGGCGTACCAAAGAGGGCAAGTCCAAAAAGGAGATCATCCGCTGCCTCAAGCGATACATCGCCCGTGAGGTCTACCGAATCCTCGCCTCCCTGTCTCTAAACAAACCTCCGGTTCCAGTACCTTGACGAACATAGAAGCATCACCAGGTCATCCTCCTGCTCCCAGTTCTCCCCTACGAAGGAATAGAGCTCCTCCATCAGGAAGTCCACCAGTGATCCTTCTTCGGCAGCGTGCTCCGCGACCATCCTCCTAAGCCGCGGGAAGCCGAACATCTCGCCTTTAGGGTCGTGAGCCTCGACCAAGCCGTCGCTGTAGAACAGGACGCTCTCGCCCTTCTCCAGCTCGATCTCCTTCTCCTCGTAGGACATCCCCGGCATCAGCCCCAGCGGCATCCCCCTAGCCCTCAGCTCGTCGGCCTGGTCGTCATGTCGCCTGCACGGAAGGTTGTGGCCTGCGTTGGCGTAGATAAAACGCCCGCTCTGTGGGTCGAGAATGCCATAAAAGCAGGTGACGAACGTGCTTAAGGGTATGTCCGCGACCAATGCCTCGTTGACCCGTGCCAAGACCTCCCCCGGGGACTCCAACGGCTGAACGACGGCTCGCAGCATACCGCGGGTCGTCGCCATCACAAGTGCCGCTGGCATACCATGGCCGGTAGCGTCGCCCACTATCAACCCCAGCCGACC
>JAJNDJ010000103.1 GCA_021156345.1 Rubrobacteraceae bacterium
GCGGAGATCCAGCTCCCAGCCCCTACCTCCGCGTCCCTGTCCACCACAGATCCGGATCCCAAAAAACAGTGGCTCCCCACAGCCGTATCGGGATGTACGGCCACCCCCGCCGCGATGACGCAACCGCCCTCGATCGTGGCGACGCCAGAGACGTAGGCGAGCGGATGTACGGCCGTGAAGAACTGTCCTCCAAGGCCCCTCAAGGAGTTGGCCACCCGCAACCTGGCTGTGTTGTCCGTGATCGCCACTACAACATGCACCGGCTCGACCGAGAGCATGCTCTTGAGCATCTCGACGTCCCCGAGAACCGGATACCCCCTCACCCTCTCCGAGATCGCCGCGTGGGCGTCGTCGTAAAACCCGAGCACGCGATCTCCCAACCCACCCGCCAATAGCACGTCCAGCGCGACCCTTCCGTACCCGCCGGCCCCTACTATGGCGACTCTTATCTCTTCATCGAAGGCCAGCCGCTGCACCTCGACTTCGGGTTCAGGCACGCCGGTAGTGGTCTCGGGCTCTCTTATCTCCCACTCCCTCCGACAGAGATCACTCCAGATACCCCAGGAAGTTTAGCATCGTTGCTGGCATGTTGCTCCTGTGCCCACGCCATGCGCCCGCACGCTGCCACGCTACTCTAAATAGGGGTAAACGGCTAGCTAAAGGAACCTTCGAGGGAGTTACCGAGTAGGAAATCACGCGCCTGGAGTCGTCGCCCGCCGGGTACCTGAAGCTCCAGCACCTCGAGGCAACCTTTCCCGCAATACACCGTGATATGCCCGTTTTTGGCGTCTATGTATCCTGCCTGGGAAGGTACTGCTGCACGGTCGAGTATCGTGGAACGCCAGATCTTGACCGGCCCCTCCACATCAGGATGGAACGTCCTCGCACCTATGTGCGGGGCCAGGGCCCTTATCAGGTCATGCACCTCCCCAACCTCCATTTCCCAATGTATTATCCTGTCCTGGTCCGAAATTTTGGAGGCATAAGTAGCATGACGACTGTCTTGATCGACAAGTGGCAGGGTATCTGTCTGGAGAAGATCCAAACCCTCTACTATAGCTTTAGCTCCGGTATGGGCGAGAAGGTCGATTAATTCTCCGGCGTCCATTTCGGGTAGTATTTCGACGGGGTGCTTGAGTGCGATCGGGCCTGTATCCAGGCCTTCGTCCATGCGGATGATGGTCACGCCGGTCTCGGTCTCCCCGTTCATAATAGCGCGTTCGACGGGGGCTGCGCCGCGGTATTTCGGCAGTAGAGAGGCGTGGACGTTCCAGGCACCTTCGGAGGCAGCGTAGAGGGTTTCGGGACGCAAGATCTGTCCGTAGGCGGCGACGACCAGGGCGTCGTAGTCGGAGAGTTCGTCGCTGATTTCGGAGATGCTGGCCGGTTGGCGCAGGAGGAGGTGGAAGGAGTTGGCGAGTTCGGCGACCGGGGTTCTCTTGGTTCTACGTCCCCTGCCTTGTCGAGGATCTGGCTGAGAGATCACGAGTCCCACTTCGTGGGGAGAGGAGATCAGACCCCGCAAGACGGTCGCCGAGAAGTGTGGGGTACCTGCGAAGGCGATCTTCAAGGTGTCCTGTCAGCCCTGCTGGGCGAACAACTGCTCCCGCCACTCGCGCATGGCGGCCTTGCGCGATTGCCTGTCCGTGCGGTCCAGTATAAGGACGCCGTCGAGGTGGTCGACCTCGTGCTGCAAGACCCTGGCTAGCAGGTCGGAGGCTTCTATTCGCAGCGGCTTGCCCGAGACGTCCTGGCCCGAGATGGTCACGGCTATAGGACGTTCGACGTCGACCTGGATCCCTGGTATGGAGAGGCATCCTTCGGTTGCGGTTTCGGTCGTTTGCGACCTATCCGTGAGGACGGGGTTGACGATAACGTATTCATCGTCTTCGATGGCGGCGACGAACACCCGCTTGAGGCGTCCGACCTGGGTGGCTGCCAGGCCCACCCCCTCTTTGTCGCGCATAGTGGCAAGCATATCCTGCGAGAGGCGGACCAGCGACTCGTCGAAGCTCTCGACCGGCGCGGCGCGGGTCTTGAGCACGGGGTCTCCGAACTTCCTGATATCTAGTGCCACCTTTGCTATACCTCCTCGGGATCCACCTCAACGCGAACCTCAAGCCCACGTGTGCGGGCTGCTATCTTGGCGGCCAGGGTCGCCGCGCGGGCCACGGCGGGCCGTCTCCTGGCCCTGAGCAGCATCCGCCAGGCGGTAGTCTCTCCGGTGCGCCCGAGTAGAACAGGGTCCGACATTTCGACCCCGGCTTCGAGAGCCGACCGCAAACGGGATTCTACCGCACCGAAGAGCGCTGCCTCGGAACCCTCGAAGGTGAGAGAGGCGGCGTACGCGAACGGCGGGTAGCCAAGCTCGCGCAGTCTTGGGAGCTCCGCGGCGGCGAACGCCTCGTAGTCACCCCTTACCGCAGCGCGCAGGGCGTAATGCTCGGGGACGTGCGTCTGGATGAGAAGCAGCTTTCTGGCCACCTCCGCCGAGCCGTAGAACAATCTGAAAGATCTCTCCACAGCACCGATGCCGCTTCCCGCCAGAAACGCGTCGGCATCAGGCAGGATCACCGCGTCCCACTCGCCTACCAGAATGCGAGGTGCGGTCCCCACCACTACAGGAGCGTCGGCGTTGTCCTGGCCTTCGGCGGTGATGAGGCCGACCCGCACACCGAGGACCTCCGAGAGCTCATCGCGCACCCCCTCGACACCGAGACCCGTCTGCCGCATACGCGCGGAACCGCACGTGACGCACGGGCCCGGCTCCTCTGTGTATCCGCAACGGGTGCAGACCAGGGGTCCTTCCCGTCCGTGCGAGACGAGCGGCAGGTCGCAGTTCGGGCAGATCTTTATCGTCCCGCAGCGGCTACAGGAGACCGCGGTCGCATAACCCAGCCGCTTGAGGACGACGCCCGTTTTTCCCCCTCCTTCTATGCAGCGGCGGCAGGCGTTTACGAGGGTGGGGCTGAACGTCGCGCCCGAGCGGCGCATATCTACGATCCGGACCGCCGGCCACGGCCCGGATCGTTCCGTGGGAAGCTCGCGTATGCGCTCTCGTCTGCGGACCTCGGCGGCGTAGATCCTGAGCGATGGGAAGGGCGAGAGGAAGAATACCGCCGCCCGCTCGAGGCGCGCGCGCTCCAGCGCCACGTCCCGCACGTGCAAAGGAAGACCTTCGTGACCCTGCTCGGCCCTGTGCGCGCTGTTCGGTTCGTCGACTACGCAGATCGAACCAGGGCGCGCCAGCCCGAGCAGGGCCGCCGTTCTGGTCCCGACCACGACGTCCACGTCTGCGTTGCGGGCAGCCTCGTGGACAGCGACCCTGCCACGGCCCAGGCCGCTATGGTAAGGGGCTAGGGTGTGTCCCTTCGGGAGTACAAGACGCAGGAGATCCACCAGCCGCTCTACCACCCCTACCTCAGGCGCAAGTACCAGGGCCTGTCTCCCATCCTCCAGCGTGGCCCTCACTATGGCCGCGACCGCGGCGTGCTCCTCTCGCCCGGTCGTCCTCCACAAGAAAGGGCCGCCACCCTTTACGGCGCGCCGTGCGGTCCGTAAAAACTGAACTAGGTGTTCAGGGACGCCAGCGTGGCCGATGGTGGCCAGTAAGGGCGCGGGTTCCTGGCGGCGCACCAACCTTGCTGCGCCCCTGCGCACGAGCTCCCTCAGGGAGTTTCGGCTCGCGCCGGTCTCCGAGAGCAGGGTGGAGGTCATGCTCGAGCCGCCGCGCTCTTTCAAGGTCTCGAACAGGACGCGCTGGCGTGGAGCACGGGTCAAATCAGGCTCTGCGGCGGCACGGATCACTGTCCATTCCACCGTCGCCGGTTGCGGCGCTGACGGGACGAGCACGACCCGCCCCTCCGCCTGGGCCGCACGCAGTCCATCGGGTCCGAGGGTGCGCTCGAGGGCCGCGCGCGTGACGTTAGTGTCAACGTCCCAAGGCCAGCCGGAAGAAGGCTGTATCACACGGTAGCGTCCCGCTTCGATGCCCGGCGGCAGGGCGGCCCTCAATACCGCCGGCAAAGGGACCGCTGCGTTAGCGTGGATCCAGCGGCATAGCCGTACGAGTGCGGGGTGCAGCGAGAGATCAGGCACCACGGAGACTACCGCTTCGCGGGCGCGTTCACTCACGTCTTCGGTACCGACGACTATGCCGAGGCGCTGCCTTCCCGAGAGCGGCGCGACGACTGCTGTTCCTACCCGAACCTTTGCCCTAAGGCGCCCAGGTATCCTGTAGCTAAGGGGAGGCAGTGCGTGCGTGGGTATAAGCAGGCTTACTCGGGCCGCGTGCGGCTTTCGTGTGGCGCGGGAGGACGCCCGGTCCACTCTCCTTACCAATTAGAAGCCGGCGGCGCGGCGGAGATCATCAGCCAGCGAGGTCTCCTCCCAGGTGAACCCTGGCTCGCTGCGTCCGAAGTGGCCGTATGCCGCGGTCCGCGCAAAGATGGGGTTCCGCAGGTTCAGGTCGCGGATTATGGCGCCAGGCCTGAGGTCGAAATGCTCCTGCACCAGCGCGCCGAGGGTCGCCGGGTCAGTCCTTGCGGTGCCGAACGTCTCGACCATCACGCTCACAGGATGGGCGACGCCGATCGCATAAGCCACCTGGACCAGGCACCTGCCTGCTAGCCCTGCTGCGACGAGGTTCTTCGCCACCCACCTCGCGGCGTAGGAGGCCGAGCGGTCGACCTTGGTCGGGTCCTTGCCCGAGAAAGCGCCCCCCCCGTGCGGGGCCGAACCCCCGTAGGTATCCACGATGATCTTG
>JAJNDJ010000104.1 GCA_021156345.1 Rubrobacteraceae bacterium
GGCGTTATCTTCTACCGCGCGCACTGGATGAGCGGGAACACAGCCTTCGTGGATGCGCTCGTCGAGGCGCTGGAGGCCGCCGGGGCCGACGCCCTGCCTGTCTACTGCTACTCGTTGCGGGCGGGTCCTGACGGACAGGTGCCAGGGCTGGAGCTCCTGAAAGACAGAGTAGATTGCCTCGTCACCACCGTCCTCGCCGGTGGTGGGTCCAACGCGGCGGACGCCAGGAGATCCGGCTCTCCCGAAGAGTGGCTGGAGTGGGACGTCCCTGCACTCGAAGAGCTGGGCGTCCCCGTCATACAGGGCATCTGCACGACCTCGACGCGGGAGGCCTGGCTTGCTTCGGACGCCGGCCTCTCCCCACTAGACACAGCATGGCAGGTGGCCATACCGGAGTTCGATGGGCGCATCATCGGGGTCCCCTTCTCGTTCAAAGAACGCCTCGGCGAAGGTTCGCCCGTCGGCGCCCCGCTCACCCTCTACAAAGCCGCCCCCGAACGTACCGCGCGCCTCGCAGGGCTCGCGGCTCGCTTCGCCAGACTCGGGCGTATCCCGAACTCGGAGAAGAGAGTCGCCGTTCTCCTCTCCAACTACCCGACCAAGCACTCGCGGGTAGGTAACGCTGTGGGACTAGATACTCCGGTTAGCGCTATCAGGTTGCTCGAGGCAATGCGGGAGGCGGGCTATACGGTAGAGGGTGCGCCAGAGAGAGGTGACGAACTCATCCACTCGCTCATCGCCGCTGGGGGCCATGATCTCGAGTTCCTGACCGCAGATCAGCTCGAGAACGCCGCCGGACGCCTGGATGCGAAACGCTACGCGGAGTGGTTCGGCCGGCTGCCAGAGGAACTGCGGAGCGACGTGGAGGAACACTGGGGGAGGCCGCCGGGTGATCTGTACGTTGATGGGGACGAGTTCGTCGTAGCGGGACTCTCTTTCGGAAACGTCTTCGTGGGCATCCAGCCGCCGAGAGGTTTCGGGGAGAATCCGATCGCGATCTACCACGACCCCGACCTCCCGCCGACGCACCACTACCTCGCTGCCTACTGGTGGATGATCGAGGAGTTCGGTGCTGACGCGATAGTCCACCTCGGCAAGCATGGTACGCTGGAGTGGCTGCCTGGCAAATCTCTTGGCCTCTCCCCCTCATGCGCCCCCGATGCCGCCCTGCGCGACGTGCCGCTCTACTATCCCTTTGTCGTAAACGACCCTGGCGAGGGGACGCAGGCCAAAAGAAGGGCGCACGCGACCGTCGTTGACCATCTGATCCCACCCATGACCCGGGCCGAGACGTACGACGATCTGGCGAAGCTCGAGCAACTCCTGGACGAGTATTATCAGGTAGAGACGCTCGACCCCTCGAAGCTGCCAGCGATAAGGGTCAGGATCTGGGAGACCCTCCGCAATGCGGAGCTTCACCGCGACCTCGGCGTCGAGGAGCAGCCCGAAGAGTTCTCCGATTTCCTCACCCACGTCGACGGATACCTCTGTGAGATCAAAGACCTGCCCATAAGGGGCGGTCTGCACATCCTGGGCGAGACGCCTGATGGCGAGCCCCTGCGCCACCTCCTGGCCTCCATCCTGCGCCTCGGCGCCGGTGAAGTACCTGGGTTGCGCCGTGCCGCAGGCGCCGCCTTCGGCCTCGAGGAGAGGGTTCTTGCAGAGAACGGCGGCACGAAGGTCGAGGCTCCGCCCGGACTCGTCGAGCACTTCCCCGGTACATTGGTAACGGCCTCAGATCTCCTCGACAGGCTGGAGGAAGCGCAGCAGGCACTGCTCCGAGGGATGGAGAAGCGGGGCTGGGACGCGTACGCCGTCGGCGCGGTGTGTCAGGAGACGCTAGGCTTCGCCGATGCCGGCGTGGAGCGGTCTTTGCGTTTTGCGGCCGAGGAGGTCGTTCCGCGCCTGATGCGCACGCCCGAAGAGATGGGGAACCTGCTCTCCGGTCTCGGGGGTGGGTACGTGCCCGCCGGACCTTCCGGGTCCCCGACGCGCGGGCTGGTGAATGTGCTTCCAACGGGGCGCAACTTCTACTCCGTGGACCCCAAGGCGCTGCCGAGCGCGCTCTCGTGGGAAGTTGGACAGGGGCTCGCGAACGACTTGCTTCGGCGCTATCTCGAAGAAGAGGGCCGTTATCCGGAGACGGTCGGCATCGTGGTGTGGGGGACGGCAGCCATGAGAACCCAGGGCGACGACGTCTCGGAGATCCTGGCTCTGCTCGGCGTAAGACCCGTCTGGAACGAGGAGTCGCGGCGGGTCATCGGACTCGAAGTGATTCCGCTCCAGGATCTAGGAAGGCCAAGGATCGACGTAACGGTCAGGATCAGCGGCTTCTTCAGGGATGCTTTTCCGAACCTGATCTCCCTCCTCGACGATGCCTTCATCGCCCTCGCCAACCTCGACGAGCCCGACGACATGAACTTCGTCAAAAAGCACGCCGGCGACGTCTGGGGAGGGTATGCCTATGGTAGAGGGTTAGATGGCATCGAGGCGCGGGGGGCCATGGAGTCCAACCTGCGCAGGACGGAGATCGCAGTAAAGAACGTGGACAACCGCGAGCACGACCTCTTCGACTCGGACGACTACTTTCAATACCACGGAGGTATGATCGCCGCCGTCCGGGCCCTTACGGGCCGCGACCCGAAAGCGTACATCGGAGACTCCGCAGACCCGTCGAGGGTGAAGACGAGGGATCTCTCCGAAGAGGCCCGCCGCGTCTTCCGGAGCCGCGTGGCCAACCCGAAGTGGATAACGGCCATGCAGCGCCACGGCTACAAGGGCGCCTTCGAGCTCTCTGCTACCGTGGACTACCTCTTCGGCTACGATGCCACAGCTGGCGTCGTCGAAGACTGGATGTACAGCGACGTAACCAGGAAGTACGTCCTCGACCAGGGGGTAAGGGACTTCATGCAGCAGTCCAACCCCTGGGCGCTCCGCGCCATCTCGGAGCGTCTGCTCGAGGCGGCGCAACGCGGCCTCTGGTCCGAACCAGACAGCGAAGACCTTGAAGCTCTCAAACAGGTTTATCTGGAGAACGAGGGGATGCTGGAGGAAGGTATATCATGAACGCCTACCTGCATCCCTATCCATTCTCAGCCATCGTGGGCCAGGACGATCTGAAACTGGCTCTGCTCGTGAACGCCATCTCCCCCCAGGTAGGGGGTGTGCTCGTGCGCGGCCAGAAAGGGACGGCGAAGTCCACGGCGGTGCGGGCGCTGGCGAGCCTACTGCCCGGCATACGGGTCATCTCCGGCTGCCCTTATTCCTGTGATCCGGAAGCCCCCAACCCGGAATGCCCGGCGGGACCGCACCCGCTTGATGCCTCCGCCGAGTCGAGGCCGGTGCGGCTTGTGGAGCTACCTGTGGGGGCCAGCACGGACCGTCTCGCCGGGACTCTGGACATCGAGAAGGCGCTCTCGGAGGGGAGGAAGGCGTTCGAGCCTGGGTTGCTGGCGGCGGCGCACAGGGGCATCCTGTACGTGGACGAGGTGAATCTTCTCTCCGACCACCTCGTGGATCTGCTCCTCGACGTAGCCGCTATGGGCGTGAACCACGTCGAGCGCGAGGGCGTGAGCGTGCGTCATCCCTCGCGCTTTATCCTGGTCGGCACTATGAACCCCGAGGAGGGCGAGCTCCGCCCACAACTCCTCGACCGCTTCGGCGTCACCGTGGAGGTCTCAGGGAGCCTGGATCCCGCAGACAGGGTCGAGGTCGTCAGGCGCAGGCTACGCTACGAGGCTGACCCTGGGGAGTTCTCCAGAGAATGGTCGAACGTGGACGCGAAGCTCGCGGCTTCCGTGGAATCGGCCCGTCTGCTGCTTCCCGGCGTCGGCCTGGACGAGGACATCTTGTTCAGGATATCGACCCTCTGCGCGGAACTCGGTGTCGATGGCCTGCGCGGCGACCTGGTTACAGCCAAGACCGCCCGTACGCTGGCCGCATGGGATGCCAGGAACGAAGTGGTTCTCGACGACGTGAAGCGGGCCGCTCTGCTGGCCCTCTCGCACCGCCGCAGACGAGGGCCCTTCGAGCAGCCTGGCGTTGACCCCGAAGAACTGGAGAACGCCCTCTCCGAAGACCCCGACCCGCCTGAAGGCCCTGACGGTGGCACGCTCCCGCCTTCTGCGAGCGAGGATGTCGGGGAGGTATCTAGTAGCGTGCGAGAGCCTGAGCCTTCGGAGGCACAGACGGGAGCCGTAGAGCGGAGCCACGCAGCTTCGGATCCGTTCGACCCTGTGCGGCTCGAGATTACCGAGAAGGGCAAGGGAGGACCTCTCGGCCGCAGGAGCCGCGTTTCGGGTGAGACCGGGCATCCTGTCGCGGATAGGGAGAACGGAGAGAGACCGAGGGACGTGGCGTTGGCGGCGACGGTAAGGGCCGCGGCGCCGCACCAGATGGCGCGGGGCCGTGAGGGACCTGGGATCGAGGTTCGTACCCGCGATCTGCGTCAGAACGTCAGGGAGGGGAGGGAGGGGAACCTGATCCTCTTCCTCGTCGACGCGAGTGGCTCGATGGCGGCCCGCAAACGCATGTCCTCCGTCAAGGGCGCCGTACTCTCCCTCTTGAACGATGCCTACCAGCGCCGCGATAAGGTAGCCATGATCTCCTTCCGTGGAGAAATAGCCAGGATACTCTTGCCCCCGACATCGAGCGTCGTGCTGGCTACCTCACGCCTGGAGGACCTCCCGACCGGGGGCCGCACGCCCCTCGCAGCGGGTATCGAGAAGGCCGCTGAAGTCTTGAAGAGGGAAGAACTGCGCGACAGGGAGCGCCGGCCTCTGCTGATCCTGCTGACCGATGGGAGGGCGACTACGGGACCCGACCCGCAGGTGGCCGCTGCGCGACTGCGCTCCCTCGGGGCCACTTCATTCGTTGTGGACACCGAGGAAGGCTACGTCCGACTCGGGATGGCGGGCGAGCTGGCAGGGGCGATGGGTGGGCGGTGCCTTCGCCTGGAGGAACTGCGGGCTGATTCGCTCGTTGAGCTGATCGAGAGGAGAAGGGTAGCGTGAGCGAGACGCGGGAGGCAAGAGAACCAAGAGAGCAGCGGCTGAGAAAGAGGTCGAACAGGGAGAGGCCTCTACTTATCGTCAACACCGGACACGGTAAAGGCAAGTCCACGGCCTCCTTCGGCGTCATGCTAAGGGGCTGGGCGCGCGGCTACCGCATAGGGGTCTACCAGTTCGTCAAGAGCGGCAAATGGAACGTCGGCGAACAGAAGGCCGCCGAGGCTCTGGGTAACATCGACTGGTTCAAACAGGGTGACGGATGGACGTGGACCGTAAAGGACCTGGAGCACTCCGCCGACCTCGCCCGCGAGGGGTGGGAGGAGGTTAAGCGCCGTCTCGCAGACGAGACCTACGACATGCTGCTCCTCGATGAGTTCACCTACCCCATGAAGTTCGGGTGGGTGGATACCAGCGAGGTCGTTGAGGTTCTAAAGAACCGTCCCGGCTTCCAGCACGTCATCATTACAGGCCGCGACGCCCCGCCCGAACTGCTGGAGATCTCCGACCTCGTGAGCGAGGTAAACAAGGTCAAACACCCCTTCGACGAAGGCTATCGGGGCCAGAAAGGTATCGAGTGGTAGACACCCCTCGCATAGTAGTCGCCGGTACCCACTCAGGAGTCGGCAAGACGACTATAGCTTCGGGACTCATGGCCGCGCTCTCCTCAGAGGGCTTTCGTGTCGCCCCCTTCAAGGTCGGCCCGGACTTTATAGACCCCTCGTACCACACCCTCGCCGCAGACTGGCCGGGACGCAACCTCGACGCCTTCCTCTCAGGCCCCGACCTCATCGGCCCGCTCTTCGCCTACGGTGCACAGGGTGCTGACATAGCCGTAATCGAAGGCGTCATGGGCCTCTTCGACGGCAAGGGAGGCGGGGATCTCGCCTCCACAGCCCACGTCGCCAGGCTGCTCCAAGCACCCATAGTGCTCGTCGTCGACGCCAGGGCGATGGCCCGCTCCGTAGCCGCTATGATCCACGGATATACGACATTCGACCCAGCGTCGAGAGTCGCAGGCGCCGTTCTCAACCGCGTCGGCTCCAGAGTCCACGAGACCATGCTCCGCGACGCTATAAAACCCCTCGGCATCCCCGTCCTCGGCGTCCTGCGCCGCGACGACCATGTACATACGCCGGACAGACATCTCGGCCTCGTCCCCGTCGCCGAACGCCGCCCAGAGGCCGCTCGCTCGCTCCATGTCCTCGGAAAGATGATCTCCCGTTCTCTAAACCTCGACGGCATAGTTAGGCTTGCCCGATCCGCAGGATCTCTAGAAGCCGAGCCCTGGAGTCCGGAGACTCCAGACCTGGATCGGTCCTGTGGCGTCCGCGTAGGGGTCGCCACAGGACCGTCGTTCAGCTTCCTGTACCGCGAGAACCTGGAACTGCTGGAGGGCGCGGGTGCTGAGGTCGTCACCTTCGACCCGACCACCGAGGAGGACTTGCCAGTCGGAACAGACGCTCTCTACCTCGGTGGTGGGTTCCCCGAGACCTATGCTGAGGCGCTATCCACGAACGGGCGGATGCGGGAGAGTATCAAGGCCTTTGCAGCTGGTGGGTGTCCAGTAGTCGCCGAGTGCGGCGGACTACTGTACCTGGTGCGCGAGCTGGACGGGCATCCGATGTGTGGCGTGCTCGACGCAAAGGCCACAATGACTGACCGGCTCACGCTCGGTTACAGGGAAGCCCGCGCGCTGGCGGACTCGCCGTTGGTCGAGCGGGGCGCCGACGTTCGCGGACACGAGTTCCACTACTCGGCCGTCGAGCCTGTAGCCGGTGAGGGACCGGCCTGGGATCTGGCCGGTCGTGGTCAGGAAGGTTTCGTGGCCGGTGGCGTGCACGCGAGCTACCTGCACACCCACTGGGCCGCAACACCCGAGTTACCGCGCAGGCTGGTGCGGGAGGCGTCGCGGAGCGC
>JAJNDJ010000105.1 GCA_021156345.1 Rubrobacteraceae bacterium
TCCGGGTGATGATCCAGAACCTCTAGCGCTCGTAAGGCTATGACCCGTACATCGTCTAAGTAGGCGATGACGTGTGCTTCAGCCTGTACATCCTCTAGCTCAATCTGTGCGCTATCTATGCGAGCATTCACCCCTATGGAGATGTTGAGAAACTCATTGCCTGGCCTGCCAATCGTGGCCTCAACATCGACGTGAGCAACCAAATTCTCGAGCGTGATCTCGAGGCGGTCGATGTCGAGCTCGGGGACGTGTATCTCCACATCTGGCACATTGCGCTTCTTCTTAGGCTTATCCTTTTTGCCCCAACCAGACATACTATCTTCTCCTGTAGTTTTGCTCCGCTTGGCGGATCTTTCGCCCTTCCACCACAAGCATGATGCCACTGGACCAAGTCTGGTGCGAGCTTCGTAGAACTCCGTCAATGCGAAGTTCGCGGAATTCTCCTTCTACGCACTCCGGTGAATAGGGCTAGCGAGAAGCTGCAGCGTATCTAAAAGCCTCAGCGTCGCCTTGTACGTCGAGTGCGAGTGCCGGGTCGCGGCGTTTCGGGATCGGGAACGGGTGGGGCGTCAGCGACGGGGAGGACGTCAGCAATGGGTGGGGCGTCAGCGACGGGTGGGCCTTCAGGGCCACCATCCTTGCGAGTACTGGTCTGTTTTTGTGCTTTCTTGTTGTTGACCGGTCGGCTATCCTCAGACACTCTACTTCTCCTTGCCCTTAGTAGTGGCCACTACCACTGGGTGCAGTGCTACACCCAACTCTAGGGACATGATGCTCCCCTTGAGAGGCCGGCGCTACCTGCACGAGGGCGAGAACGCAAGCGACGCCGGATCCTGCAAGAGAACTTCGTAGAACTCCGTAAAGTGGAAATCCAACTTCCGGGAATCCCCAAAAGGCGAAGTTCGCGGTTGGCGTGAGACCCCGCGTGGCCGCGTCCCGATCGGCCAAGACCGCC
Source organism: Rubrobacteraceae bacterium (assembly GCA_021156345.1). Next base: position 956 of record JAJNDJ010000105.1, read on the forward strand.
GGCGAGGGGATGCCCGTATCGTCGGGTATTATGCGCCTGCTACAAGGATCCGGATGAGAGAGGGCTTAGGGGATTGGGGTGGGGCTATGCGAAATTCATGCCGGCGTGAACTTCGCTTTAACGGAGTTCTCGGAAATTCGTCCCCAAAGCATAGCCACCCGGCATGTAAGCTTGAGCATCTGGACTTGTATAAATGGCCACGTGGACCATGGGCTGTAGGCGCCCAAGTAGTATGATTGGTTACATGCGCTCGTAGGTGCCTGGGTTCAGAAGGGGATGAATCGATATGAGAGCTATGTCCATCAGTCATACGCTTCCGCGTCTGGCCGCTGGTATTGTCGTGATTTGTCTGTCTTTTGCAGCGATCGCCGGTGCCACTACATTGGCTGACGTCACCCAGCAGATTATCGCCGAGCAGGCCACTTGTTGGGTGGCGCCACCTGCTGCCTCTGGAACAGAGGATATAACCTTCTCCGATGTAACGGACCAGGAAGGCATAACCGATCAGGTAACGAAGGACAGGTTCGGGCATGGGGTAGCGTGGGGCGACGTCAACAACGATGGATCGCTCGACCTCCTCCTCGGCACCTTCGCCGACTACGATCCCCTCGTCAAGCTGGGTTACACGAGCGGTACGTTCAAGCCCGACCAACTCGCCATCGGCAGCCCCAACGGATTCACCATAGATACAGCGTTCCCCAAGACCTTCGGCTTGACGAGCGGTCTCGCTTTCGCCGATCTGGACAATGATGGCGACAAGGATCTCGTGCTATCGAGAAACCAGGAAGAAGCCTACGACCAGACGGCTCCAGGAGAGACTATCGCCTTGCGCAACGACGCGGGCAGCTTCGAGAAAGTCCCGGGGGCCATTCCCCCCAACAGCCGCAAAAACGTCGGGGGCCGCTCGATAGCCGTACTGGACTACAACGCCGATGGGTTGCTCGACCTTTTCATCACCCAGGACCGCTTCGAAGGCGGCCAGAGCAGCCTTCTGCGCAACAAGGGAGAGTTCCAGTTCGTCGACGCGACCGCCTCGGCCGGGCTGCCGACCAACATCGAAGGCTTCGGGGTCTCGGCCAAGGATCTGACCGGCGACGGTCACGGCGATCTCTACGTGGTTGGCTCGAACCGCTTGTTCATCGCCAAGGGAGACGGGACCTTCCGGGAGATCGGGGCCAAGGGCGCGGGACTGGTAAGACCGGCACCCGACCCCGATCGCCCGAGAGCCGACTTCGACACCGGCGTCTCTGCTGGGGACGTCAACCGGGACGGTCGCCCCGACGTAGCCGTTGCCGAACACTACACCAGCTCGGCCAACGGTCGAAAGATTCCGGCCGTTAGCCTGTACCTCAACAAAGGGCTCAACAGCAGAGGCAACCCTATCTTCCAGGATGTGACGACGAAGGCGGAGCTGCCTTCGGTTGCCGCTAAGAACGGGGATGTCAACATCAACGATTACAACAACGACGGATGGCCGGACATCGCCGCCGGTGTGGCTGTGTCGAGGACGCGTCCGGCTGTTTTCCGCAGTCTCGGGTTGAGCAATGGCGTGCCACGATTTGCGGTTCCTGCAGAGGTTGGAGAAGTCAAAGGCACTGCCGAACCCGGGGATCAATCCCATCATGGCCTACCTGTGGCGGCGGCCGACTACAACAAGGACGGGCGCCTCGACATTTTCTACGATTTCTTCTTCACCAACGTGGACGGCCAACTGCTGCTGCGCAACAAGACAGGATCGGGGCACTGGCTCTCGCTCTCGCTCGGGCGGGCCCTGGGTGGCGGCATCGGGGCCAAGGTAAGCGTCTATCGGGCCGGCGGCTTGGGCGACCCCAAAGCCCTCATCGGCCAGCGGGAGATCGCTGCGACCGACGGCTACACGGCCGGGGTGCCCGACGAGGCGCACTTCGGTCTGGGGGCGAATACAGCGGTGGACGTAAGGGTGAAGCTTCCTCCAGGCTCCCGCGGGCTTGGTACCAATAGTGTTATCGACCTCAGGAACGTGCCGGCAGACCGCCACCTGCGCCTGCCGAATGGTTGCGGAGGTGCTTAAGGCCCTGCGGTGGGGTAGAGGTGTCTGAGAGCCTATATACCTGAGGGGTCGGGCACTATCCCGTGCCGTTCGTCTTGCCCCTATTCACCGGAGTGCGTGGAGAGACTGTATGAAAAGTAGTTGGAGAAGCCTCCATGGTGGATCTTCGGTAGCACCAAACACCGAAATAGAGTCCTCTGAGGCCGTTCTCTGCGCTTGGTGGGGTACCGCTTCGACGCCTATCCGGAGTTTTCATACAGTCTCGTGACGGAGTTCTCGGAAGTTCGCGCAGCCCCGGTCTAACGCCCTAAGCCCTCCGCCGGCAGGGCGGTTAGGAATGTCGGGCGGTACCTCAGGCGCGGGCGAAGGGGTCTGGCCTACCGTCGCCCCCGCTGGAAACGCCGATCTCGCTGTGGGAGGCTTCCATACGCTCTCGGCGTTCGCGCTCGCGCTCCTCGCGGAGTTTCCTCAGCTCCTCCTCTGGGTGCTCCAGCCACTCCCTTATCTTCAGCTCGATCTCATCGCGTACCTCGCGGAACCTCTCCAGCATGGAGTGGTAGGGGATCTCCTCCTCGCGTCGAGGGTCCTCGAAGATCCACGAGAAGGTAGCCCCGACACCGGGGAAGGTCTTCGGGCAGCGCTCCTCGGCACGGGCGCACACGATGATCAGGTAGTTGAAGCCCATCTTGCCCAGGTAGGTCTTCAGGCCCTTCGGGTACTGTTCCGAGATGTCGATGCCGATCTCCCTCATCGCCTCGACTGCGCAAGGGTGGATCTCGGGTGTGGGGTCTATGCCCACGCTGTAGACCTCGAATCGATCCCCGGCCAGGTGCCTGAGGAACCCTTCGGCCATCTGGCTCCTGGCCGAGTTCTGTGTGCACAGGAACAGCACCTTCTGCTTCCGCATCGCTATCCTCCTCCGTTCACTAGTTCCGCTTGTACCCGATCCTTGATCCCGTCCCTGACCCTGCGGAAGACCTCCAACCGCTCCTCATCTGAGCCCTCTGCCCTTGAGGGGTCCTCGAAGGACCAATGCAACCTGTTCTGGGCTCCCGGGAAGAACGGACACGCCTCGTTGGCGTCGTCGCAGACCGTGATCACGTAGTCGAAGGGCTGGTCGAGGTACCGGTCTAGTGTCTTGGACTCCTGCCCCGAGATGTCCACACCGATCTCCTCCATCGCCCGGACGGCGAGAGGCCTTACGTGGGTGGCCTCCGTCCCGGCGCTCATGACCTCGAATTGGTCTCCAGCAAGGTCACGCAGCAACCCCTCGGCCATCTGGCTCCTCGCGGAGTTGTGGGTGCAAAGAAACAGGACCCTGGTCTTCTCGGTCATGCGGGCAGTCTACAAGTTGCGAGCGTGCGCTGAGTTAAAGCGAGGTAAAAAGTGAACGGGCTACTTCCGGCGATACGTCGGGGCTCGCTCAAGGGAATGTCACCCCGCAGCACCGCTTTCCCCCGGAGCTGGGCCCGACGTCGCGGACGCGCCGCGGCGGAGTGACCGAGACGGGATGCCTCGCTGGCTCCATCGCGCTACGGGCCACCTGGCGGCGCGCGCGGGCGACGACGAGCTCGGCGTCGGAGCCGACCCCGCGCAGGGTCGCCGAGGCGAAGGAGGTCTGGAAGGGCAGCCCGACAAAGAAGAGCCCGGGGACGGTGCGGCTCACCCCGGCGCGCTGATCCGGATGGCCGTCGGCTCGCAGGGCGCCCAAGGGCCCCAGGTAGCCCAGCCTCGCGCCCGTCCTTCCAAACCACGCCGCTTTCGGTGAAGCGGGAGAACACCGGCCGCCGGTCGGGTCTTCCGGAGCGCACCGCGGCGGCGTAGGTCCCGTCGTCCACGACGCCCCCGGGCTCGGAGACGTCGAAGAGGCGTCCGAGCGGGAGGCGGTCGAGGCCGGAGACGGAGAGCCAGAAGTGGAGGTCCCGCCCGAGGACGAGCTGGGGCATGAAGCGGATAGGGGAGCGCGTGGCAAGGGTGGTCTCGGCGACCTCGACCAGCTCGTGGGCGATCTGCACGGCGGAGTTCCCGCCGCCCGCGATCACGACGCGCTTCCCTCGGAACGGAATCGGGTTGCAGTACTCGGCGGCGTGAAGGATCTTGCCGCGGAAGGCCTCTTGGCCGGGGAATTGGGGCTGGTGGGGCCTGGCGAAGGACCCCGTGGCGGCGATCAGGGTCCGGGCCCGGTACTCCCCGCCGTCGTCGGTCAGCAGCCGGAATCCCCCGCCCGCGGCGCGCTCCGCGGCGCGCTCCGCGCGCAGGACGCGCTTGCCCGCGAGCACGGGAAGCGCGAAGGCCTCGGCGTAGCCGCGCAGGTAGCCCACGACCTCGTCGCGGGCAGGGTAGCGGTCGGGGGAGCCCGGGAATGGCATGCCCGGCAGGCTCGAGTAGCGCGCGGGCGAAAAGAGCTTGAGGCTGTCATAGTAGCCCGGCCACGAGCCGCCGGGCTGCCCTCTCGCCTCCAGGATCTCCAAGGAGAGGCCCGCCCGTTTGAGGTGGTAGCCTGCGGCCAGCCCGGCCTGGCCGCCACCGACGACGAGCGCGTCGAGGACGGCGGGCCCTATGCGAGGACTCGCGGCGCCTCCTGTCGCTTCAGCAGCAGCCAACGCCCGCGCTCCGCTTCTCGGGAGCGGAGAGCAGGCGATCGGCGGCCTCGCCGAGCAGCTCGCCTGCGACCCCCCTATCGAGGGAGTAGAAGGCCCACTTCCCACGCCGCTCCTCGTGCACTAGTCCCGCGTCCTTGAGCTTCTTCATGTGGTAGGAGACCTTAGACTGCCCCATGCCGAAGTGCTCCTCGAACTCGCAGACGCAGATGCCCTCATCCCCCTCG
>JAJNDJ010000106.1 GCA_021156345.1 Rubrobacteraceae bacterium
GAGCGCGGCTACCTCCTCACGCAGCGCGAGTTGGGTCTCCTCGTCGGGGACCCGGAACGCGACGTGATGCACGGTGCCTACGCCCATGCTCCCATGGGGAAAGCCGGCCGCGTTCACCACGTCAACCAGACTGCCAGGACCGCCCTCGCCCGCTGAGAGCCGAATCCTACCTTCCGTTTCATCGACTCGCCGGAAGCCCAGAGTATCTGTCATCAACTCGGCGGTACGCTCTGTCGCCTCGACGGCGAGAGCGACGTGGTGTAACCCTCTGAGGGAGTGCTCGGCCGGGACTGGACCACCGGACCATCCTGGGCGCCCGTCTTCCGCGGCCACGAGCTCTATGCGCAGACGGTCGGGGTCTTCGAAAGTGAGGACTGTATCGCCGAAACGGTCGCGGGGGCTCTCGAAGCGGACGCCCTTCTCCACCAGGCGCCCCGTCCAGTAGCCTAGAGAGGCCGTTGGGATGGAGAACGAGGTAACGACGAGCTGGCCCGCGCCTATGCGTCCCCCTGGCGCGTGCGCCCACGGGAAGAACGTCATGATGGTGCCAGGGCTCCCCGCGCCGTCGCCGTAGTAGAGGTGGTAGGTCTCGGGATCGTCGAAGTTGACGGTCTTCTTGACCAGCCTGAGACCCAGAGTACCGGCGTAGAAGTCCACATTACGCTGCGGCTCACCAGAGATGGCGGTTACGTGGTGGATTCCGGTGGTCTGTGACGCCATGGCTCTCCTTTCCGACGCCGGATTATCTGCGGCCCTCGCCCTACCGAGAGAATCGTTTACTCCACGTGTGGATAGATCAGGACGGGTCCTCTGGCGGCGGTCACGACTTTGGTCGAGACGCTCCCAAGCCTGGTCCTTATTAGTCCGGCCAGGCCCCTGCTGCCGAGGGCCACGAGCGATGGCCGCACTTCCTGGGAGGCTTCGAGGAGTACGTTGGCCGGGTAGCCGCCGGAGATCCTGGTCTCCGGCCTGCTACCCAAGATCTCCTCCAGCTCACGGGCACGGTCTTCGAGCATGCTTTCGTCTCGTTCGCGCATCTCCGTGAGGTTCTCGACCCTGGATCTCGTCTCCCCAGGTGGAACCTCGGGTAGATCGGGATGAGAGTAGACGAGCAAACCCTGGGCGCCGTAGAACTCGCCGATGGCGGCTACGAGCTCTCCAGCCTTGCGCGCGTCGTCGGAGAAGTCCTCGCCGATGACGATCCGGGCCGGAGGCCAGAAATCCTCTGCGCCTCTAATTACGAGCACGGGGACCTGGGCGTGGTGCACGATCTCCTCGGACTGACTGCCCATCAAGATGCGCTGCACCGTGCCTAGACCGCGGCTGCCGACGACCAGGAGCCCCGCGTCGATCTCCTTGCAGAGGGCGATGACCTCGTTGGAGGTTCGTCCCCTCCTGAGATACGCCTTCGTGATTTCCCCTCCGGAGGCCCTGATCCTCTCTAGCTGCTCGTCCAGTATCTCCTGGCCCTGGCGCCTTAGCTCTTTCTTGACGAAGTCGTGGGCGAACCCTCGCACGTCGTGCCAGACGTGAACGACGTGAAGCTCGGCCCCGCTCCTTTTGGCCAGGTCCGAGGCTGCCCCTGCTGCCCTTACAGCGTCCTGCGAGCCGTCGGTCGAGAGCAGTATTCTGCCCGGAAGCACGCTCATTCGAAACTCCTCTCATCCTCCATATTATCTACCGCAGCCCGAATGATACAGCCAGCCGCCCTTTCAGGCTGGGTCAGGATCTTCCGCCAGACGGGACGGCCTCGCGGAACTGACGGCGGTAGAGGTCCGCATAGAGACCCCTCTTCTCCAGTAGCGTTGCATGTTCGCCGCGCTCCGCGATGCTGCCTTCCTCTATGACGAGGATAAGGTCGGCATTCCTGATAGTGCTCAGGCGGTGGGCGATGACGATGCTCGTCCTGCCTTCCAGCAGCCTGGCCAGGGCCTTCTGGATGATAGCCTCCGTGCGCGTGTCTACGTTGCTCGTCGCCTCGTCCAGGATGAGGATGCGAGGGTCGGTCAGGACTGCTCTGGCGAAAGAGAGTAGCTGGCGCTGGCCCTGGCTCAATGCCCCACCTCCTTCGCCCAAAACCGTGTCGTAGCCCTCGGGAAGGGCAGTGATGAAGTCGTCGGCGTTTACCACGCGGGCCGCGGCCTCTACCTCCTCACGCGTCGCCTCCCAGGGATCGCCGGAACGGCCGTAGCCGATGTTCTCAGCGATGGTGCCCGAGAAAAGGAAAGGTTCCTGGAGCACGATCCCGATGTTGGCCCTAAGGTCCTTGCGGGCCAGCTCCCTCACGTCCATACCGTCGATTAGGATCCTCCCCTCTGTGGCGTCGTAGAAACGCGGTATCAGGCTCGCTATGGTCGTCTTGCCAGCCCCCGTCGGGCCGACGAGGGCGACCGTCATACCGGGCTCGACCCGGAAGTCCACGTCGTGGAGGACGGGCCGGCCGGGGTCGTATGCGAAGGTCACATGCTCGAAGGAGATGCGGCCCATGGCCGGACCGAGCTTCGGGGCGTCATTCGGATCCTCCGGCTCGGGCGCTTCGTCGAGGATGTTGTAGATGCGCTCGGCCCCTGCGACCGCTGCCTGGGCCTGGGTGTAGACCTGGGAGGCGAGCTGTATGGGACGGAAGAACTGCTGGACGTAGATCAGGAACGCGGTCAGGATGCCTATCGAGAGCGAGCCGGCGAAGACGAGATAACCGCCGTAGCCAATGACCAGCGCGGTGGCCAGGGTGGAGAGCAAATCTATCGTAGGGGCGAAGGCCGAGGTGATCGCCACAGCCTGCACGTTGGCATCGCGGTTGGCGGCGTTGCGCCGCCTGAAACGGGCGATGTTCTCCTCGGTCCTGTTGAAGGCCTGCGCCTCGCGCACCCCGACGATGTCCTCTTGGACTCCCGCGGTCACGTCCCCCACCGTCTCGCGCGTCAGGCGGAAGGCGCGTCTCGCACGGCTGGCAAAAAAGGAGGTCAAAAGCAGCATGATAGGGATGATCGTGAAGCAAGCGAGGGCGAGGTTCCAGTCGAGGAACAGCATCGCAATGACGATCCCGATAAGACTGAAGAGGGACCCTAATAGCTGGGTTAGCCCCTGCGAGAAGAGCTGGTTGAGGGTGTCGACGTCGTTGGTTACCCGGCTCATAAGGTCTCCGACGGGCCTCCTGTCGAAGAACCCCAATGGGAGGTGCTGGAGCCGGTCGAAGATCCTGGCACGCATGGAGGCCAGAAGACTCTGCCCGATGGAACCGACCTGGTATACCTGGCCCCGCGAGGCTATGGCCCCCACGGCGTAGACCCCCAAGAGCACCAGCATTATCCTGGAGAGCCCGGCCACGTCGCCGGGCAGGATGTAGCGGTCTATGGCGCGGCCGATCAACCAGGGCCCTCCGGCCTGCGCCGCCGCCCCGAGCATGACGAGCCCGAGTACGAGCACCAGCTTGCCAGAATAGGGACGCAGCTCTCCCAGCAGGCGCCTGGTGGTGGTGCCCCGGTCGCCGGCGCGCTCCTGCGGCACCCGTGCGATGGATTCAATGCCCCTGATCTCTCGCCTCCTCGAATGGCTCCATCAAGTGTACGAACTAGCCTCTAGGCGGGCGAGAGCTTGAGGGTCGTGGGAAGAGTCTCGGGACGCACCATCGCTTCCGTAGAGGCTGGCGAGGACTGCTGGTATTTGCTCCTGAAGGCAGCGCTCACCGCATCCACAATCGCCGCTTCTGTGGCGGGGGCCGCTTGCACAGCGATGCGGTCGTCCGCCACGTGCAGCGCGCCCTCAGGGTTCGATGATATCTCACGGTACCATCGGCCTCTCTGGCCGCGCAACGAGCGCACGAAGACCTCGCCTTCCACGACTACGACCCAGATGATCGTGCGGTGCTCGGGGGAGTCACCGTCACGACGGGTCTCGATGCGCACTTCCTTGGTCTCATCGAGGAGCCTGAGGGTTTCGGCGTCGAAAGTATCGTTCATGGTTCTCCTAAGCGTAGCTTTCTTCGTGGACTATCTCGCCGAGGGGTTTGCGCGCCTGCCCGCGGGATCTGCGGGCCTCCTCGTCAGGGTAGCCGAGGGAGATCGCGGTCCGCACCACCTTCTTCTGTGGTATGCCCAGGAGCTCCCTGGCCGAGTCCCTGCCGGAGCCGACGAGCCAACCTATGCTGGAGCCGACCCCGTGCGCGTGGGCGGCGAGCATGATCCGCTCGGCGAGCCTCCCCTCATCGTAAGTCTCCTGCTCGGCCCGCTCGCCCGCCATGACGAGGACGATCCCGAGCGGCGCGCCGGCCAGGTGCCCGGCGTAGCCTCCGAACGAGGCGAGGGAGCGCAGCGTGTCCCGCTCGCGGATTACCAGGATCTCCCATGGCTGTTTGTTGGACGCGCTCCCTGACCATCGTGCCACTTCCAGGACGTCGTCAACGACCTCCTGCGGTACGGGGTCGGGTCTGAACGAGCGGACTGCGCGCAAGGTACGCAGGAAGGAGATCCGGTCTCTCGAGGTCCTTTCGTCTGTGGTCACGCTCATGGTTCTCTCCTCTCAGCAGCGTTCGCGGCGATTACCCTTACCTGGACGCTTATTCCCTCCTTCGATCGGACAAACGGTGGATCATGATCCCGGCCTCCGTTCATGCTGCTGTCTCCGAGGGGGAGAGCAATTGGGAGCCGAGGATCTCGTTGTAGAGTTCGCTCTCCCGCAGGAGATCCTCATGGGTACCGCTGGCTGGATCGCAGCCTCCGTCTCGGCGTCCACGGCCGAGGTGCTGTCGTCCAGGATAAGTAGCCGCGGGTCGATGAGGAGCGCCCTGGCTATGGCGATCCGCTGCCGCTGACCGCCAGAGAGCCCGATGCCCCGCTCGCCGATAACGGTGTCGTAGCCATCCGAGAGCCCCCTTATGAACTCACCGGCCTGGGCCGCCTCGGCCGCAGCCACGATCTCCTCATCGGTGGCGCCCGGTTTACCGAAGGCCACGTTATCGCGCACGGTACCGGAGAAGAGGCGCGTCTCCTGCAGGACTATCCCGATCTGGGACCTGAGCGAGGATAGCGTCACGTCGCGCACGTCGTTGCCGTCGACCCTGACGGCACCTCCCGTCACGTCGTAGAAGCGCGGTATGAGGTTGACGAGCGTGGACTTCCCCGAGCCCGTAGTCCCCAGAACGGCCACGGTCTGCCCTGGCCTGGCGGTAAAGGACACGCCGGCCAGGATATCGCGCGTGCTGCCAGGGTAGCGGAACGAGACGTCGTCGAAGTCGACCCTGCAGGAGAGGGGAAGGAGGACGGAGGCATCGGGGGCGTCCTTTACGTCGAGGGGGGCGTCGAGGACATCGAAGACCCTCTGGGACGAAGCTCCTGCGCGCGAGATGCTTGCCGAGAGGAAGCCTATCGTGAGGATCGGGAAGAGCATAAAGCCGAGCAGGGTGTTGAAGGCGACGAGGTCCCCGACCGAGAGCCTACCGCCTATAACCTGCCAGCCCCCAAACCAGACGATCGCCAGCGTCCCCAGGTTGGCGAACAGAAAGACGAATGGGAAGTTGTTGGAGAACACCCGCACGGTGGTGAGGTTCTTCTCCAGTAGCTCCTCGTTGACCGATGTGTAGCGGGCCGTCTCGTAGTCCTCGCGGGCGAAGGCCCGGATCACACGCACCCCCAGAAGATCCTCCTGCAGCACGGTGTTGAGCCTTCCGAGCGTCTGCTGGACCTCCCTGAAAAGTGGCCTGATCCTACTTACAAAGCGAACCAGCAACACGGCGATGATGGGAACTATGGCCAGCGCGACGAGGGCGAGTTGCCAGTCGAGATAGAGGAGCAATACAGTCGTGCCTATGAGCATAACGACGGCGTTGGCCAGCTGGACGACACCGGAGCCGGCGAAGGTGCGGATCTGCTCGACGTCGCTGGTAAGGCGGGTGACGAGCTGGCCCGTCTGGACCCTATCGTAGTAGGAAAAGGAGAGTCGCTCTATCCTCTCGAACAGAGCGTCCCGCAAGTCGTAGGCGACGCCCTGTGAAGCCCTCTCGGCCAGGTATCCCTGCAAGAACGTGAACAGGGCCCGTGCCAGCGCGAGCCCGACCAGCCACCCGACCACAACGAAGATGACCCCGAGCCGCCGCGGACCGATACCTTCGTCGATGGCGCGCCCGATGAGTAGAGGCGTCGCCAGGTTCGCCCCTGAGACCAGCAAGAGCGACAGGACCGCGACCGCACTCTCCCGCGCGTACGAGCGGAGGTACGCGAGCGCCCTGCGGAGCGCACCTGCTCCAGAACGTGTCTCCTTGCCGGCCAGAAGATATCCCCTACGCGCCCATCACGGTCGCCGGCTCACCGTAGCCACGGGCGATCGTGCCTTGATGGTTCTCACCTGCCATCCGTTCTTATGGTATCCCATCAGCCTTCCTGTCGACCGCTCTCTAGGCGAGGTGGCCGATGGCTCGTTCGGCAGTCAGTGCAAGCTCTCCAGAGGTTACGAGGCTCTTCGCGGCCTCCAGGTGCGGGGCCATAAAGGTGTCGCCCTCGATGAACGGGATGTCTCGCCTGATACGCTGGAGGACGGCGCTGGTTGCGTGGCCTGGCTGCAGGGGGGAGCGGAGGTCGAGGGCCTGGGCCGCGCAGGCCGCTTCGATGGCGAGGATGCCGGAGAGGTTACCAAGGAGCCGGCGCAGCTTGCGGGCCGCGCTCCATCCCATGGAGTTGTGATCTTCTTGCATGGCGGAGGTTGGGAGGGAGCCTGTGCTCGCCGGGTTTGCGAGACGGCGGTTCTCTTCCGCGAGGGCCGCGGCCGTGTAGTGGGCGACCATGAACCCCGAGTTGACGCCGGGTCGCGGGCTCAGGAAGGCGGGCAGGCCTTCCGAACGTCTCGGGTCGAGCATGCGGTCGATCCTGCGCTCCGTGATCGCACCTACCTCGGAGGCGGCGATGGCCAGGAAGTCGAGAACGAGGGCCAGCGGCTCACCGTGGAAGTT
>JAJNDJ010000107.1 GCA_021156345.1 Rubrobacteraceae bacterium
ATGTTCCTGAGCCGCGTCCTTACGAACGCCCCGCCCTTGCCCGGCTTGACGTGCTGGAAAAACAGGATCGTGAACCGCTTGCCATCGACCCGGATGGCCCTACCGTTCCTGAACTGATTGGTGGATATCATGGTCGGAAGCTCCCGTTCACGGCACCTGATCTTCTCAGCGGACCTGCGCGGCGTAAACCCGGCGCAGACGCGGCGCTATTATCGCACAGTTTCATTGCGTGTCAGCCCGGCGCCGCGCTGGGATAATAGCACCGAAGGAGAGCCTCTCATAGCGGCAGGTGGTCTCCGATCAGATCCCCCCGTCGAGAACGTATCTGACAGCGACGACATACCCGTGGGGGCCCATGCCCGCGATTACCGCGTCCACCGCCGGTGAGATTACCGACACCCGGCGCCACTCCTCCCTGGTGTTTACGTTGGACAGATGAACCTCGACTTTCGGTACATCCAGGGATTCCAGGGCGTCGTGCAGAGCGTAAGAGTAGTGAGTCCAGGCACCGGCGTTTATGACGAGCCCGTCGGAGCCCGCCGCTTCCGTTATGAAACCGACCATCTCGCCCTCGTAGTCCGTCTGCCTGAACTCAAGGTCCAGAGCCGGAAACTCGTCCTTGACGAGCCTCTCTATGTCGTCGAGGGTCATGGTTCCGTAGATCTCGGGGCGGCGGGTGCCGAGGGTGCTGAGGTTCACGCCGTTGAGGACGAAGACCTTACTCAACGATCGCTCCGATCGCCTCGCGCACTTCTTCCTCGCTCACAGGCACGCTCCGTAGGGGTTTGCCAATGTCTTCGAGTAGCACGAATCTGTGCCAGGCGGGTCCGTCCGTAGCGGAGCGTTTCTTGTCGCGGGCCATCGCCAGGAGCGTCCGCTCGACACCGATATCGGGCACGCGTCGTGGCAAGCCGGCGGTTCCAATGAGGTTTTCGTGCACGCCTGTCAGGTCTCGGCCGAACCGCTGGCGGGAGAGGCTGGCGGCTGCGACCATTCCGGCCGCGACGGCCTGGCCGTGTTGCAGCTCGTAGGCCGCGGCGGCCTCCAGGGCGTGGCCTATGGTGTGGCCGTAGTTCAGGATCGCGCGCAGCCCGCCCTCCAGCTCGTCTTCGGCGACCACGCGCGCCTTGAAGCTTACGGAAGCGAAGACGAGTCTCTGCAGCGCGTCGAGGTCCCCTGTGCGGGCGGCCCCGATCAGGCCTAGTTCGCCGAAGAAGTCTCCTCCTGAGAGCAGGCCCATCTTGATCGTCTCGGCGAGGCCGTTGGAGATCTCACGCTCCGGTAACGTGGCGACCCAGTCCAGGTCCGCCACCACCAGGCGGGGCCTGACGAAGGCGCCGACCAGGTTCTTGCCTTCAGGGAGGTCTACCCCGACCTTGCCACCGACGGCGCTGTCCACCATGGCGAGAAGGGATGTTGGCAGCATGACTAGGTCTATGCCCCGCATGTAGGTACCCGCGACGAAGCCGCCCAGGTCCCCGACCACCCCGCCACCGAGGGCGAAGATGGTGCCGTCGCGGGTCAGTCTCAGGCGGGCCAGCCGCCTGAGGGCATCCGCGTAAACCTCCATGCTCTTTGAAGATTCGCCGGAGGGAACCTCGATCGTCCCCGCGACACGCCAGCCTGCACTCAGTAGCGCGCCTTGCACCCGCGCCGCATGCAGCGGTCCTACCGTCGAGTCGGTGAAGATCACGCAGAGACCAGGTTCGAGCGCCATGGAGAAGATCTCCGCGAGGTCGAGTCCGGCGCCGATGAAGACCCTGTACGGATGGGTGACGGGGACCGCTACCGTATCGACAGGCACTTCAGCACCTCCTCTGCCACCTTTGCCGGCGGGCGTCCATCGGCCTCGACCTCGAGATCGGCGACCTCCCTATAGAAAGGAAGACGTTCTGCGTAGCGCAGCCCGAACTCCTCGCGGTTCGCCGCCCGCAGAGGGCGGTCCGGACCACGAGTCCTGCGATAGAGAACGTCCGTATCTTCCCTCAGGAAGACCGTGGTCACTTCGTGCAGCAGGGTTCTGTTGTCGGGACGGACTACGGTACCACCCCCGCAGGCGACCACGCTCGGCGTTCCGCTGTCGAGGGCTTGGAGTAGTGCCTTGTGCTCCAGGTCCCTGAAATGCTTCTCGCCGTGTTCCGCGAAGATCTCCGGTATTCCCTTGCCTGCCCGCTTTACTATGGCACGGTCGAGGTCCACGAACTCGAGGCTCAGGGCGCTGGCCAGCAGTCGGCCCAGGGTGGTCTTGCCGCTACCCATGTACCCGACGATGGCTACGGACGTGTCCATGCTTCAGCGTCTCTTTCCTGTCTTCGCGACACGTTCGGTGTAAGCGTCGTAGGCGGCGCGAATATCCGTCATGTTGTCCATACCGAACTTTTCGAGGAACGCTTCTGCGAGCACGATCGCGGCCATTGATTCTCCTATCACCGCTGCAGCAGGTACAGCACAGGAGTCGGCACGCTCCTTGAAAGCCCTGGTGGGTTCTCCAGTGGCGAGGTCGACCGTACGAAGGGCTTTCGCTATCGTCGAGATCGGCTTCATCGCAGCCGCGATCACCACCGGCTCCCCGTTCGTCATCCCGCCTTCGAATCCCCCGAGGCGGTTGCTGTTGCGTGCGAGACGTCCGTTATCTGAGAGTATCTCGTCCTGCACCTCGCTGGACCTCCTGGCCGCAAGCTCGAAGCCCATCCCGAACTCGACGCCCTTGATCGCATTGATCGACATCATGGCTGCGGCGAGCCTGGCATCCAGTTTGTCGCGCCAGTCGACGTAGGAGCCGAGGCCAGCCGGACAACCCCTGGCAACCACGACGAACTCCCCCCCGAGGGCGTCGCGTGCGTAGCGGGCGGCGTCGATCTCGGCCTTCATCCTCTCCGAGACATCAGGGTCGGGACAGCGCACCTCGGACTCGTCTGAGGTGGCGGCGTCGAGGACGGCCTGTTCCTTGGGATAGGCGACGGCACCTATTCGATAGACCGCGCTGCCTATCTCTATCCCGAACTCGGCCAGGAGTTTCCTCGCCACGCCGCCTGCTGCCACGCGGGCCGTAGTCTCGCGGGCGCTGGAGCGTTCGAGAACGTTTCGCAGGTCGTCGAAGTCGTACTTCTGCATCCCGGCAAGATCGGCGTGACCGGGTCTTGGGAGTGTGATCTTCTGCGGCGGGTCCTCGACCGGCTCTGGGGTCATGCGATGTTCCCAGTTGGCGTAGTCCCTGTTGCGGATGAGCATGGCTACGGGCGAGCCCAGAGTGTACCCGTGGCGCACACCGCCCAGGAACTCGACCTCGTCTTTCTCTATCTTCTGGCGCCCACCCCGCCCATAACCTTTCTGCCGGCGGGAAAGATCCCTGTTCACGTCCCCGGCGACGAGCCGGAGACCAGCAGGGACCCCGTGCACCAGGGCGACCTCGGCGGGACCGTGGGACTCTCCCGCCGTCGAAAAACCGAACCTCACAAACGCCTCCGAGCCATTACGACCTACAAACTCCTGCCGCTAATATAAACCACACGTGTAGCTCCCATAGTACCGAAGGTGGAGGTTCGATCCTGACGCCCCCACGCCGGACCAACACTCCGACTACGGAACGGTCGCAGAGGTCATGCCGCTAGGGTGGAGAGAGTATTCCACCGCTGTCGAGCAGATCACCGCCTCGCCCTTGCCGGCTACCTGCGCCGCGGCCTCCCCCGCCCCCACCTGACGTGTTATTCCCGCCGCCCGCTGCGGCGCCACCCGACACCCCATCCGGCACTCCGTCGCCGTCGGCGTCGTCGAGGCCGTCGGGTATACCGTCGCCGTCAGTGTCAGGGTTGTTCGGATCGAGGCTCATGGTCGCCTCCTTGCGGTCGGGCAGGCCATCACCATCCGAATCCACACCGCTTCCATTGCCGCGGCGACCGCCGTCTGCTCCCGCTGTACCTGTGGTCTGTTCCGCGGGAGCCGAGACCGTTCCTTCCTGGGTCGTCGTGCCTTCGGCCATGATCTGCCTGAACGGATCCTTACTGCGGTAGGCTGCGTAGGAATCGACATCGGGGTTGTCTACCTCGGGAGCGGCAGGATCCGAACCCCCTGTGGCCTCTGCCTGGGCGATATCGGACCTGTGCGCGACCGGCTTCTGGTCGTCGGTCCCGCCGAGGAATACGCCTGCCAGGACCCAGGCGAAGACGAACAGCGCGAGCAGGGCCAGAACCGGTGGCAGCAACCTGTTGTCACGCAAGAACGTATCCACAAGACCTCTTGCGAGGCCGGCCACGCGGTGTCCGACCCACCGCAACCTATCCACCACCGGTCTGCTCGGCAGTAGGTGAGGGGGTGGTAGTCTCCTGAGGAGCCGGCGCCGTGGTCTCGGCACCGGAAGGCACGCCCTCCGGCTGGAAGTATACGTCTGCCTGTACCTCCACCGACAGACGCGCCTCCACGGCCGGATTCAACGTCGTGGTCTCGTCTGTAGTCCCTGACGCCTCGCCCTCGACTTCGCACGAGGCCTGTTCACCAATGGTAGGGTTGCGACAGTAGCTTAAATCTGTCACTGTCACTAACCTGGTTAGGTTACGAGTTCTCAACAGGAAAGCCTGCATCTGATCATAGGTCCCATCGAATTGCATTGTAACGGGGACGACCTGGTAATCGCCACCACCAGCGGGCGCGGTTGGAGGTTCCGGGTCAACCG
>JAJNDJ010000108.1 GCA_021156345.1 Rubrobacteraceae bacterium
GCTCCGAGCAGAGAAAGAGGGACGCCGCGCTGCGCTACGACCTGGAGATGGAATCCCGGAAGGCAGGGTGGGGAGACCCCGCTTTGGTCTACGACGAGGAGAGGGAACGGTTCCGGTTCGTGGACGGCAAGTTCGCCTTTTCCCGCGAGTACGCCGACTGGGAGCTCTTGAGAAGGAGGGATCGAATGAAGGGGCCCTGATCGTCGCGCGAGACGCTACCGCCTTGAGACGCCCCGCTATCAGCGCCACCCCCAAAAGCACCAAGGCTCCCACGGCAAGGTAAACAAGTCCGCCCGTGGGGGGCACATACCTGACGCCGGTGCCGGGTATAACGTCTTTTGGGTTGCCTACATCACCCTCCTGCGCGTACTGGTCCCGTCCACATTGTCCACATACCCGCGCCCCACCAACAGCCTGCGTTTGGATTCGTCGTAGGCAAGGGTGTCTGGCATTTCTTCCGAACCACTAGGAATCGCCCCGGCCGCGGGGAGTGGGGGGCGTCATCCGGTGCTAACCGCGGCGGTCCCAGGGGTCAGCCACGCCTAGAATCTGCAAATCGCTCCCCGAACGTGTGGAGCCAGATTTCTGTGCGCCTGAGTTCGGCTGCGGTGCCAAAGGTCTCGCCGTCTGCCGTGAACGGAATTCTTAAGCCCGGTTGTGCGAGGTCGGATTTGAACCGAGTGTCAAGCTGTCCCCAGTCTTCGGTCGGCTCGACGCGCCGCCGTTGTCTCCTCCTGCTCACCTTCTATCCCCCCTCACTTCGATGTGTCGTGGGAACGGAAGGATGCCACGCACGGAGATCCGAGGCTAGCCCACGTGCGGGAACGAACGTGCTTTCACGGGCGTGGTCGGGAACGGCCCCGTCGAGCTCTCGCGCCTGCCGGTGCTGGACAAGACCCGGATGATGGAGCACTACGACGAGCTGGTCACGGACCCCCGCATCAAGCGTGATGAGCTTCTGGCTTGGGTCGAGGGGTTGGAGCAGGACGAGCTCTACTTGGGAGAGTACCGGGCGATGTCTACCAGCGGTTCTTCGGGACGCAAAGGCCTCTTCGTCTACGACGAGCAGGGCTGGCGGACCATCGCCGCAATGTTCTTCCGCCAGAGCGCGTGGATGGGGGTCAAGCCGAGACTCCCGAGACGCTTCCGGATGTGCCTCATAGGGGGCGCGGCCCCCTCACACATGACCCGGCAGGGCTCCGCCACCCTCGGGATCGGCATTCACCGCTTCCTGGGGCTGCCCCTCACGTTGCCTATCGAGCGGATGGTCGCGGAGCTCAACCGTTTCCAACCCGAGTTCCTGAACGTCTACCCCTCGATTGCTATGCGACTGGCCGAGGAGCAACTCGCCGGCCGTCTGCGCCTCTCGCTCACGATGATGTCCACCAGCAGCGAGCTGCGCACGCCAGAGATGACCGAGCGGCTTGTGGAAGCCTTCGGCGTGTATCCCTTCAACCTCTACGCGACGACCGAGGGCCTCTGGGGCGTCGAATGCGAGCGCCACGAAGGCATCCACCTCTTCGAGGATGTGGCGCTCCTCGAGAACGTCGACGCCGAAGGGCGGCCCGTGCCAGAAGGTGAGCCGGGAGCGAAGGTGCTCGTCACCTTCCTCTACAACCTCGTGCAGCCGATCATCCGGCTGGAGGTCTCGGACGTCGTTACCATAGACCCGGAGCCGTGCCCGTGCGGCCGCACGCTCGTCCGGGCGCGGGCGATCGAGGGCCGCAGCGACGACGTGATAGAGCTCCCGGCCCAGAAGAACGGCGGCGAGGTGGCGGTGCATCCCATCGAGTTCGGGATCCTGACACGCGATAGGGAGGTGCGCGAGTTCCAGGTGGTTCAGGAGGGAGCGAGCGTGCGCATCCTGGTCGTGCCGCGCCGATCTGCGGGCAGTGAGCTGGAGGCGCGCCTGCGCGATGCGGTGTCGCGGCGGCTCGCTGAGCTAGGGGTTATTGAGCCGGAGGTCTCGGTGGAGCGACGCGAAGAGCTTGCGCGCTCGGCTGGCGGCAAGCTGCAACTGGTGGTCGCCGATCCGGCGGCGCGGCAGGCCAGTCTCGGTCCCAGGTAGACCCCGTTCCGCAGACGTCGGCGCCGCCGATCATCCCGCCATCTTTGGTGCACGCTGGCGTCAAGGGATTAATGGCGAGGTCTGTCCCCCAGTCTATCTTCGGAACCAAGGTGGACGCTACCTACCAGTTTTCTGGCAAGGCTTGCTCCTTGGATACCTCAATACGTATATTACACGTCCGGCGAACATCTTCGTCCACTAACATCCCCACAGCCGGCAGCATTAGCGTAGAAAGTGACCCGTGCCGCTCGTTAGGATAGCGGTAAAGGCTATCCGAACCTCCTGATGTCCTCTCGGCGATACGCCCAGATCGCTGCAGCGAGGAACGCCACACCGTAGCCGGCGAGCCAGAGCGCGGAGGCGAGGAGCGGCTTGGTGTTGGCTCCGACGGCGCTCCAGGCGAGCTCCGCGTAGTGGTAGGTGGGCAGGTACGGGGCGATCTCTTGGACGATCTCGGGGAGTCCCCCAAGCGGCACGAAAAGACCTGAGGCGAAGGCGATCGGCAGGTAGATTAGCTGGATGACCGGCGCCGCCGAGGTGGGCCTCGCGAGGTAGCCCACGGCGAATCCGAGGAAGATGAAGGGCGTGGAGCCCAGGAGCAAGCGGTAGGTCAGGGTCGACCAGGCGGCCATCCCTGGCTCGACGCCGCCCGCGACCCTCCCGAAGAAGAAGAGGACCACGAGCGTGGCGAAGGCGAAGAGGAGGGCGGAGAGGGTCTTGGCGCAAAACAGAACTGCTGGCCTTAGAGGCGTGGCCCGCATCAGCACGTCCGTCTTCCTGCCGCGCTCGGCCGCGACCCCCGCGCCGAACGAGAAGAGCATCACGCTGATGACCCCGTAGGCCCCGAAGGAGGCGAGCAGGTAGTCTCCCGCCCCCGTGCCCGCGGTCCTCTCGTCCACCACCGGCAAGCCGAAGAAGGCAAAAAAGATCGTGGGCAGCGCCACGCTGGAGATGATGAACGCCGGGTCTCGGAAGAGCTGCAGCAGCTCGCCCTTTGTCTGGGCGATCAGCATCGGCAAGACTGGGGCCACTTCCCGCTCGCCTTCCCTGCCCTGAGGGGCCTGCGCGGAAGGCCTCACACGGGACCTTCTTCCTCGTCCCTGCCTTCCCTGGTGATCTCCAGAAAGGCCTCTTCCAGGTCCGCGCCGACCACCTCCAGGTCCGACACGTCGGTGCCGGCCTCGAAGAGGCGCCTGAGGATCTCCTCGGGCCGGGGCGTCAGCAGGGTCGTGACCCCATCTTGCGTGCTCAGACCTTCCACGTGGAGCCCGTCGAAGAGCGCAGGCTCCACGCGGTGGGGCGTGGTGAAACGGACCCGCTTGCGCCCCACGCGAGCCTTGATGGCTGCCGCGGTGCCCTCCGCGAGGACCCGGCCACGGTCGATGACCACGACGCGGTCGGCCAAGGCATCGGCCTCCTCCAGGTAGTGGGTGGTGAGCACTACCGTCCTCCCGGCCACAACCGAACCGCGCACCTGCTCCCAGAACGACCGCCGTGCCTCGACATCGAGTCCCACCGTCGGCTCGTCCAGGATCAGGACCTCCGGATCGCCGCAGATCGCCAGAGCGTAGTACAGGCGCTGGCGTTGGCCGCCCGACAGGGAGCCCACCAGCGAGTGACCCTTGTCTTCCAGGCCGGCCCGGGCGACGATTTCGCCTGTCGGCAGGGGACGAGGGTAATAGCTGCGGAAGAGGTCGATCACCTCGCGCACCCTGAGCTCGTCGGGGACCCCCGACTCCTGAAGCATGACGCCGACCCGGGAGCGGGCACCGAGATGCTGGGGCCGGCGGCCGAAGAGGCGCACCTCCCCGCTCGAAGCCTTCCTCAGTCCGAGCATGATGGCGATCGCGGTCGTCTTGCCCGCGCCGTTCGGCACCAGCAGGGCGACGACCTCGCCCGCCTCGACGCGAAAGTCGATGCCGGAGAGAGCGCGCTTCTCTCCGAAGCGTTTGGTGACCCCTTTCAACTCGACCACTGTCGTCACGCGACGAGCCCCCGCGGATGGCCTTCAAGCCTCCATTACACCAGATGGACGGGTGGTTGTTCTTCTTCTAAGAGGGCAGGGATAACCTACCGTTCTTCCTTCTTACCTATAGTCACCCGAGTGCGTGGAAGGGAAATTCTCGGAACTCTATATTCAGGCTACTGCCTAGAACGTTAGCGGGTGCGGATTCCCAGCAGGCGTGCCGAGGCCCTCGTACACCAACCCGTACACCAACGGGAGCGCGTCGTAAATTCCGCCTCTAACTCGTCGTCAGGTGTGGCCGGAGCATCCTTAGCCCGGATTATTCATGAACGACGCCGAAAGCTTGCGAAGGAGCGTGCCATAGAATTTGCCCTGGGTGTCTCGACGCCAGATACAGGCGGTCCTTCGTCAAGCCCACTCCTTCGGCTGCGTCGAGTCTTCGAACATCCCGACCATAGCGAAGAAGGCTCCCTCTCTTCAACTACCTTCCTGAATGATCCGGGCTAACGCTTCGGGCGAGGCTCGCGAACGACTTGTGCAAACACCAAGATGGCCGCGGCCGGCGCCAATACTCCAAGAGCGACGCCGGTGACTCCAGCCCACCCCCACCACTGCCAGG
>JAJNDJ010000109.1 GCA_021156345.1 Rubrobacteraceae bacterium
GACACGGGCAGCGTCGCCTCACCCTACCGCGAGACCGAGGCGATGAAGGACGGCTCCGACGCCATCGCAGACTGGCCCATCCTGAACGCCATGCTGAGCATCGCCGGCGGGGCGAGCTGGGTCGCGGTCCACCACGGCGGAGGAGTGGGGATAGGGCGCTCCATCCACGCAGGCGCCCAGGTCCTCGCTGACGGCACGGAAGATGGCGCGGCCCGCCTGCAGCGCGTGCTCTTCAACGACCCTGGCATAGGCGTCGTCCGCCACGCCGACGCGGGCTACGAATCGGCGCAGGCGGCGGCCACGCGCCTTGGCATCCAGATGCCAGCACTAGAAAGTTGAGGCGCCCACGGGACCAGTAGCGGCGTCGGCATCACTGTAGAACATGGAAGGCTAGCCGCGGTCGGTCTTGCTACAGACGGGGGGGAGCGTCTACCGGGCAGGGCGCTCGCACCCGGCTTCGTCAACGATCACAGCCACGCCTTTCAACGACGATTACGGGGTGCGGTCGAGCGGATCGAACCTTCCCAACCGAAGGATGACTTCTGGATCTGGCGGGAGCGGATGTACGCCCTGGCCGGGGGGCTGGCCCCCGACTCCATACGCGAGGTCAGCCGCCTTTGCTACAGGGAGATGCTCTCCGCCGGATACACGAGCGTCACCGAGTTCCACTATGTCCACCACCGTCCTGAAGGAACGCCCTACGAAGACCCCAACGCCATGGCGAAGGCCGTAGCCCTGGCAGCCGAAGATACGGGCATCCGGCTCCTACTGCTACCTGTCGCCTACGCGCGGGACGGCCTCCCACGCTTTCGGGACCAGTCCGTGAGAGCACTCCTTCTGAGGGTGGAGGATCTCAGGGAATGGTCGGAAGGACGTCCTCTAGTGGAGATCGGCGTCGGGGCCCACAGTGTCAGGGCGGTCCCGCGAGAGTGGCTGGAGGAGATCGGAAGGTACGCCCATCGAGAAGATCTCCCCGTACACATCCACGCCGGCGAGCAGCCGCGTGAGATCGAGGAGTGCCTGGCGGAGCACGGGATGCGCCCCATCGAACTGCTCGCCCAGTCGGGGTTTCTCGGCACGCGCACCACGATAATCCACGCCACGCACGCCGGCGAGAGGGAATTGGATCTCCTCTCTCGACACGGCGCCTCCGTGTGCGCCTGCCCTACCACGGAGGGGAACCTGGGCGACGGGTTCCTACCGGCCCGGGAGATCATGGAGCGTAGTCTCAGGCTCTCCGTCGGCTCGGACTCGCACGTCAGGATAGACCCTTTCGAGGAGCTGCGAGAGATCGAGACAAACGCCCGCAGGTTATCGGGACGGAGGAACGTCCTCATCTCCGGGAACGAGACCTCAGCTACGCCGTATCTCTTGCGGGCCGGCTGGGGCCGCGCCGGACTGCAGGCAGGCGACCCGGCTGACCTCATAGAGATAGATCTGTCCCATCCTGCGCTCGCAGGCGTGGAAGCCAGTAACCTTCCCTCCGCACTCCTCTTCGGCGCAGGGAGCGGGGTAGTCGCTGGGACATGGGTGGACGGACGGAAAGTATACGAACGGGGTGACACAAGTGGCTGAGGTCACGCTCCTGATCCACGACCTCGCGGCCGCCGTCACCCCGGTAGGTACAGGCCCGCTCCGGGGCAGAGAGTTCGGAGCGCTGCGCGTCCACTCCCCAGCCTCGGTAGCCATAGCAGGGGACCGCATCTTCGCGGTCGGCCCTCCCGCGGAGATCCTGCGAGAGATTCCATCCGGCAGGGGCTGCGAGAGCGTGGACGGGAGAGGGAAGGTGGCGCTTCCAGGTCTCGTGGACAGCCACACGCACCCGGCCTTCCTGGGAGACAGAGCTGCTGAGTTCGAGCTGCGCTCCTCAGGGGCTGCCTACGAGGAGATCCACGCTTCCGGCGGCGGTATCCGCTCCACGGTAGCGGCTACGCGAGCTGGTAGTGCAAGGGATCTTCGCTCATCCGTGGAACGCCACCTCGGCTGGATGCTGGAGCACGGGACGACGACCGTAGAGGCAAAGTCAGGCTACGGGCTCGACCGCGAGACGGAGCTGAAGTCCCTGCGTGCCATCCACGACGCGGCACATAGCAACCCCGTGGATGTATATCCTACCTTTCTCGGAGCGCACACGGTCCCACCCGAGTTCGATAGCGCGGCAGAGTACGTGGAGTTCGTGATCCATGAAGTGTTGCCAGAAGCAGCACCCCTCGCCCGATTCGCCGACGTCTTTCTGGAGCGTGGTTCTTTCGAGGTGCCTGAGGCGAGACGCTACCTAAAGGCGTGCCGGGAGTACGGGCTCGCGCTCCGCTTGCACGCGGACCAGTTCTCCGAGCGGGGTGCGATCCCGCTGGCCCTCGAGCTCGGCGCCCGCAGCGTGGACCACCTCGAAGCCACGAAGCATGAAACGGCGCACCTGTTGGCGAAGAGCGAGGTTGCGGCCGTGCTTTTACCCGCGTGCGGGCTCTTCCTCGACCTTCCCCTCCCTCCCGCCCGCCTCCTGGCCGACGAGGGAGCGATCTTGGCGCTCGCCACCGACTTCAACCCTGGAAGCTCCTTCTGCGAGTCGCTGCCGCTGGTGATGAACCTGGCATGCACCCGACTGGGGCTCTCTCCAGCAGAAGCCCTCTGCGCCTGCACGGCCAACGCGGCGCACGTCCTCGGCGCCGATGATGTGGGCAGGCTCGCGCCAGGCTACAAGGCTGATGTGCTCCTCCTCGACGCCCCGGACTGGCGCCACCTCTCCTACCATCTCGGTGGGGACAGGTTCGCGGCCAGGATAAAGTCGGGAAGGGTCCTTTGACCTCCAGTCTTGGCGTCGCTGTTAGACTGTGCCCATGCCAGCAACCGTACGCATAAAGCCGGAGCTAATTACGGCCCACAGGCTCAGGATCGAGATGTTCGGGCTCGAGGACGAGGACATAGAGAACACTATCCGCATGAAAGGTTGGGCCTGGGTCCTCGCCCGTCGCGGATGGGTATACGCGGGCGAACCCGACTTTATCTACCGACAGATCAGGGAGGTCGTGATCGCCCTGCCAGATATCACATTCGAACCCGACGCCATCGAGGAGTCCGTGAAGACCGTGCTGGCGAAGGCCCGTACCAAGGAGGAAAGCGAAGAGGGACGTCTCCTTCTCCACAAAGCCTTCGAGAAGACAGGCCAGCTCGCCGAGGCTGAACAATTCCTGTAGACGCGGTATCTCTCACCTCAGGCCCCTGCCCCGCTGGGCCGTGCGCTCGGGGCGAAGCCCTTGGAACGCGCCGTGCTCACCACGCCCTCCAGGCGCTCGAGCTCAGCTAGGGCAACCCTCCTGCCAAGCTCCGTAAGCCGATAGTAGCGCCTCCGCTCGTCGTCGAGGTCGGGCTCGGGGCGATCCTCTGACTCCACTACCCACCCCCTCTCCTCCATCTGCCTCAGCGAGCGGTAGAGCGTGCCAGGAGCGAGACGTCTCTTCCCGGCGGTGCGGCGCCTGACCTCCCGCATGATCGCGTAGCCGTGCATCTCCTCTTCACCCAGAGCCACCATGATGTCAAGCACCGCCGGAGTGAGGGGCACGTAGCCCTCAGGTATGGGCAATCGTGCTCTATCGCTCACGCATGACCTCCCCGAAAGCTACGTCCGCGTTTAGTATTGTTGTGAGTATATCCATTATGGTACTATAGCGAAGGCAGGTCGTCGGCGCAACGTGATTTGCACGCACTCCGGTGAGTAAGGGCGACAAGAAGGGCCGAGGCTGGGAGAGTCCTTTTCATTTCCATCTCACCTTTCATTAGCGGGGCGGGGTCTTCACCCTTCTATCCCCCCTGCTTGCTATTTCGTCCCCTAGTATCGAGGAGATGGGGCATCGGCGCATCCCCAATGACGCATCTTTGCCGTTGCTTTGGCGTTGCTAGCGGCTAGCGAACTTCTGGGAACACCGTCAAGGTGAAGTTCAACATCAGAGAATCTCCCTTCCTCGCACTCTGACGGATAAGGACTGAAGGAAATCATCGCGGATTCATCGGACCGTGCTTCACTGAAGGCCGATATGAGCGCAACCAGGACCCTCAGGGTTATGCTGGTGGAGGACCACATCGCCTTCCGCCAAGCCCTCGCCTTCTTGCTGGGGCGCGAGCCCGACCTCGAGATTGTGGCCCAGGCTGGCTCGCTCGCCCAAGCCCGAGAGTTGTTCGACTGGCGCTTGGATGTGGCGGTGGTCGACCTCACCCTGCCCGATGGGGACGGGAGGGAGCTGATCGGCGAGCTGCGTCGGACGAATCCGGGCATCTCGGTTGTGGTGCTTAGCGCGACCATAGCGCCTGGGCACCACGAGGAAGTCATGAAGGCTGGAGCCGATGGGGTGCTTCACAAGGTAGCGCCTATCGCGACCATCGCCGAGGAGGTAAGGCGACTGGCTGGCCGATGAGGCACCCAAGAGCACGATGGCACGTAAGCCGGGAGGTCAGACGGTGGATGGGATCTCACAACCGAGCTCTGAAAAAGGGCGAGAAGGCGGGGAGAGAACCGTCGCGTGTCTATTGCCCAAGAAGAGCCCGGGGCTCGACTCTATGGAGTCCAAGTGGATTCACGGCAAGCGCAAGGGTGGTTGAGCCCGATGGATTGCTAACGGCTTACGCGTTGGCCGCGAGAGTGTGTGCTGGCTTCGATCGTCCTTGGGGTACACCAGTTCTCGGTAGGCATCGCGGTAAGCTTTCGAGGCTCAACATACCAATGAAGCCGGAATGAAGACGCCTACCTTATTCACGACGATGTAAATACAGGCAGCACCACAAGATGCAGTGTTGACCTCAATGCGTAGGACCGGAGCTATAGAGCGTTTCTGGCACCATGGGATCGGGCTATGCAGCATCCTGCATCTAAACTTCATTCTCCTTCCGAGGCTGTATGAAAAGTGGTCCTGGGGTAGTGATCCACTACTTTAGCATGCATGAGAAAACCTTACCCGACAGATCATTCCGATGCCGAATGGAACTACATAGAGCCTCATCTGCCCCCTCCTAAAGGATACGGACGGCCGAGGACCCACGATCTTCGTGAGATCCTGAACGCCGTCTTCTACCTCCTAAAGAGTGGATGCCAGTGGCGCCTGCTTGCTCACGATTTCCCTAGAGATGGCCTACCGTCTAAGTACATTCATGTAATTTCTGCGGGGTTCGAACCGATGATCGAGAGCGTCCGCCACGGACATCGGTTGTAGCGGGCAAAGAAATCGTAGGCCGCCTTCCTCGTGAGTGTTGGAGTTGTCCCACCCGACATGGACGATCCCCGTGGGGTGCTTCTCCAGCAATGCCTCCAGTAGCTGGGCGACCTCCCGGCGGCGCTTGCGCCTACGGATCAGGACCACCGACTCGCCGGTGTGGTAGTCGACCGCTCCGATTCCGTAGCGCTTTTTGGGTTGGGCGGGCGTGGGGATCATCACCTGCTGACCTTTCGGTCCCCATATCGCCTTGAGTGTGGGCATCCAGCTCAGGTTGAACCGTGGGGATCATCACCTGCTGGCCTTTCGGTCCCCATATCGCCTTGAGTGTGGGCATCCAGCTCAGGTTGAACTCGTCGGCGTAGTAGAAGTGGTCCCCAGCCTCCAGAGAGTCGCGAGTCTCTTCGATCGCTTTTTTTTGAGCGCGTACTCGGGGTCGGGACTCGTGATGGTGTGCTGGGGGCGGCTGAGTACTATCCCGGCGCTCTTCAGGTGTACCCGTACTGTCTCGTAGCTCACCCGGATGCCCGTGCTTTCGGCCATGTAATCGGCCAGCCGCTGCAGGGTCCACACA
>JAJNDJ010000110.1 GCA_021156345.1 Rubrobacteraceae bacterium
ATCTCCTTGAGGCGCCTGACCTTCTCGACCATCTCGGGGATGAAGGCCTGGCCTCCGAAGCCGGGGTTGACGCTCATTACGTTCACGTAGCTCACGTACGGCAGCGCCCACTCTATAGACTCGGGAGGCGTAGTCGGGTTGAGGGCGACACCGGCCTCACAACCGCCGGTTCGGATCAGGTCGAGCGTGCGGTGCAGGTGCGTGACCACCTCGGGCTGGACCGAGATGCTGACGACCCCGGCCTCGACGAAAGATGGGATCAGGTTGTCAGGGTTCGTTACCTGGAGATGAGCATCTATGGGAAGGTCGACCGCGGCGGCGAGCGAGGCAGCGACGGCGGGGCCCACCGTAAGGTTCGGGACGAAGTGGTTGTCCATCACGTCGAAGTGTATGAGGTCGGCTCCACCCCTTTCGGCCCTCCGTACTTCCTCGGCCAGTTCCGAGAAATCGGCCGCGAGTATCGAAGGGGCGCCGACCACCCTGTCACCGAGCCTACCGAAAAAGGTCAAGAGATGTGCCTCCCAGGTCGAGTATCCAGAGAGGGCCATTTTACAGAAAGGGTCCCAGGCGAACTCATCGGCGGTCCTGACTTCGAAGCCACCTCCTTGAGGCTCACTGCGTAAAGATCGTACCTCTCACTAGGTGTCTCCACTTGGGTGAAGCCGGACAGGCTTTCGAGCGATCCGCTCAGCTGTGAGTCCTTAGCGACCATCACGTAGTCCACGTTGTTGCGGCGCAGGATCTCGACGGCTTGCTGCAGCGTAGTCCCGCTGAAGAACTCCCGCACATCCAGCGAACCCTGGGGCACTTCGATCTGGCCCGGCGCCCGCTTTTGTAGCTCGGGGAGGACTCTCAGCACCAATCCTCCCCTGCGGCTGACGACGTTTGCCTCTGAGGAGTAAGCGGGGATACGGGCGCTCTGGATGTCGGGCGCAAGCACGACAACGGGCGAGCGCATCTCGTCGCGGAACCAGGGAAAGATGGGATCAGAAGGGTAGAAGCCTGACTTGCGGCTCGTCTCCCCGTGCGCCTGAATAGACTCCATACCTTGACGCGCCTGGGGTAAAGCCGCAGCCGTCAGGGCGACTACCAATATGATGGGCAAGGCCCCCGCCAGTAAACGCGCCGGCCCGAAGCTCCGCAACCACGTGGCCACGTACTCTGTGGCGGTCCACACTAGCCAGCCGAGCGTCAGCACGCCAGCAAGCTGTATGGGCCAGGCCAGACGCCAGATCTGGCCCGGGAGCACGACATTATCGCCGAGGAACGTGGCGATGGAGGGTACGTAGACGATTACGGTCGTCAGGTACAACATTCCGAAGAGCAGTTGTGCAGCCAAACTCCGCTTCAGGCGCCAGAGCAAGAAAGGAATCCCGATCAAGAAGGCGGTGGCGATCACAGGGTCGAGGATCAAAGAAGGGTGCATTATGTAGGAGCCGTCAGCCAGTTCGAAGATGCGGTTCCTCTCCGGGCTGACGAAGATCATGTTCCGCAGCACGTCGGGGTCGCCGGAATTGATGTCCGAGTCGGCCAGCGCGTTCGATAGCGACTCATCGGTAAACGACGAGACCAGGACCGCAGGAACGGCGATGATCGCGACTCCAGTAAGACCCATGGCCGAGATCCTGGCCCACGCCGCGCGGCTGCGAGGGTTGGCGGCAAGGTGCAAAATGGCGAACCCGGCCATGGAGATCCCGATGATCGCCAAACCTATGGGATGCACGGCCATGACGGCACAGCAGAGGAACGAGAAACCAAGGAAATACCGCTTCCCCCCACCTTGCAGAAACGCGTAAGCGAAAGCGAGCGCCAGCGGCAAGAAGAGGAACTTGGCGACAAGTTTGTCCTCGGGCAGGCGCTGGACGAACTCTCCTCCCCATGCTATGCGCGACTGGCTGAGGTGTACAAAGAAGAACAGAGCGTACAGGCAACCGGACAACAGCGCCGCCTTCTCGCTCTCGAACAGGACGCGCGCCAGGGCGTAGAAGACCAGGAAGGCTACAACCACCAGTGCCGGATTCAGGTATGAGAAGACCAGATCTACAGGGTCGACCCCAGAGACCCTGGAGACTGCTGCCTGCTCCAGTAACCAGCCGTTGATCCTGGCGCGCGAGAGACCCACTTCACTACCGAAGAACGGCTCGACGGAGGCGAGCCTGTCTCCGCTGAGGTACTCCCTGACCCACGATAGGTAGATCCAGATGTCTCCGTAGTAACTCGGGGCCGTGTTCCTGGCTATGTAGGAGAGTGCAGCGACAAGGGCGGCGAAAGGCACCCAGAGCAAACCCCCTCGGTCGTAGAGCGCAACGCCGGTCTGACCTTCTTCCGCCTGCTCGGGGCGGAAGATCAAGACCACAGAGGCCAGCCAACACACGCCTACGAACATGCCGCAGGCCCACAGGTAGGCTTCCAGGGTGCTCTGCAAGATGAGCATGGGCACTGCCAGGAGGGCGAAGAGCCCGACGCTCGTGACGAAAGCAGCCGGCGCGAGCGCGGCGCCGGAAAAATAGTCACTCAAGAACCAGCGCACCAGTAATACGCCCGGCGTCAAGAATAGGACCAGGGTAGAGAGCAACATTACCCAAGATATCGGCGCCAGGGTGCCCCTGAACGGGCCGATAGCGGCGAATCCTGCGACCACCGCGAGCGCGACGCCGGCCTCGAACCATCGAAGCTGGATCCGGCTCCGTTTCACCGTCCCGTCTTGCAAGACGCTTTACGAGCTGGTTTGGCCCGTCGAAGCGGAAGACGCTACCGGCTCGACCGCCTCGGAGGTACCGAGTACGCGGCCAGAGCCGTCTTTGGCTTCGACAGCGACGTAAGGCTCATTGGTGTACAGCGTTACAGCGGTTTCGAAGCCCTTGCGGGGGGCTGATCCAGCGGGCTCGAGCTTATCAGGATCGCCACCAGCCAGCACCTGCCAGGTGTCTACCTCTGTGGCGCCGTTCCAACTGACGTAAAGCGTTACCATGTCATCCGGCCCGGCTTCGGCCACGACCGCGGGTCGATCCTCCGGCTGACCTTTCCACGGGAAGCGGAAAGCCCTGTAAGACTCGACCTGGGAGGGGAAGCTGGCGTCGTAGAGCAGTTTGCCGTCCGGGCCGAACTCCGAGTAGGACGGCTCGCTACCCCATCCGACGAAAACGTTACCGTTGGGCAACACCTGGACGTTACCCTGGGTGGCCGCGAGAATCTTGTTCGGATGCGTGTACTCACCTGCCAGGGTGGCGCTCATGTTATCTTCGTCGACCTCGACCACTATGCCGCGGGACTGTACATCTTTCTGGACCCCGCCGTTGTCGAAGATCGTTATCGTGCCGTCGGGGTGGCGGCGGGCATCGTGCTGCCAGTCGGTTCTGGTACCGTATCCCATGTCGGCCGCCTCGAGATCGCGCGGCGGTTCGTAGAGAGACTCCTCCAGCCCGATGTGGTCGAGGCTGTGCCACTCGAAAAGTACCTCGCCGGTTCCGATGTCGATCTCCTGGACTATCCCGTCGAGCACAACGCCGTCTACAGGTCCACCGACGCCGGACAGATCCCTTTGTACTTTGCTGTAGATCGTGATCAGGGCCGTATCCTGGGGTGTGATGAGGAACTCGTGGTGGTCACCCTCGTAGCCATTGCCGGCCCCGAACCGGGCTATCTCACGATAGGAATGGTCGAAGATCACGTACTCGCCCTGGCCGTAGCCAGTATGGAGTCCCTCCCACCAGGTGAGCCGGTGCATCCTGGGTAGGAGCCTCCTCTCCTGGGCCCTTTTTGGGGGAGACGAAGATGTGGCCGGGGGCCGCGCCAGGCAGATTCGTGTTCACCTTGATGGCGGGCGGGCGGAGATCCGGACGCGAGCGGAAAGACCTCGCCTGTCCAGGTCCCTGGGGCGCGGCGGACGCCCGGGTGCGCGCGCTCGGCTCGCAACCAAGGGAGCCGGAAAGTGCGACCAGGGCGGTTCCGGCCGTGAGGGCGCCGAGAAATCTCCGGCGTGTGATCCCTGCTCCAAGTCTGCCATTGCTCCACTGCTTGCCCAAATTCGCCCTCTCGTCTCTCGCCAGCATCGAAGGGGAGTAGGCGCCAGGCCTGCTCCCCTACACACGAGCGGAAGCCACGAAGACCTCCGGTCGCGCGCCACATATGCTCCGTCAAGGAGTTTCGGGGGGCTCGAACGCACTCCCGCGCGGATCGGCCCTGTTAAAGAGGGATCTTCCACGAAAAGCCGCAGCTTTGCAAGGCTTGTCAGCCAGCCAGCAAGGACCTGCCAAAGAGGCTTACAAAGGCAGCTAGACTCCGTGGCAGACGATGCGGAGCCTTATAGCACGACCAACGCAAGTCACTCCCAACAGAGCTGACAAGGGGAGGCGTCAGCCGGAGCGTGCTACATTCACAGAGGTTGAACCTCAGTGCAAACTTCCCCCTAGCGTTCTGCCTTAGCCTTCGCCTGGAGGAAATCATCGTAGCTCTTGGTAAAGAAGTGCTTCTCACCGTTCGCTTCGAGGACGTAGTAGAGGTAGCTGGTATTCGCGGGGTTCATCGCGGCCAGGAGTGACTCCTTTCCCGGGCTGCATATGGGTCCTGGTGGCAGTCCTTTGTTCTCGTAGGTATTGTACGGTGAGTCTACCTTCAGGTCGGCCAACGAGAGGTTCGCCTTGGGTCTCTTCAGTGCGTACTGGATCGTGGCGTCGATCTGGAGCGGCATGTCCTTGCGCATGCGGTTGTAGATTACCGAAGCTATCAGCGGCTTCTCCTCATGGCTGGCGGCCTCTTTCTCGACCAGGGAGGCCACGGTCACAACCTGATTCTCCGTAAGGTCGAGACGTTCTTTCGCTTGGGCGAAGTCGAGGTCCTGGGTCTCGAGTAGATACTGCTGGAGGAGCCTGTCGACTATCTGCCTGGCGGTAACGCCCTTCTCGAAATCGTACTTGGCAGGAAAGAGGTACCCTTCTGTTGACTTGACGTCGGAGTTGTCGAGAAATGCGTATCCATAGTCGGTTCTACGCGCGGCCCCCTCGAACTCGGGCCGGGGGACACTGCTTTCCGCGGCGACGGTCCCGGCGGTCTCCTTGATAGTAAGACCCTCGGGGATCGTAACGGTGAACGTGGGAGCGGCCTGTCCGACAGTCAGTTTATGGAGGATCTCCCCGCTATCCTGGCCAGGCTCGAAAGCGTAACGTCCGGTCTTTATCTCCGTACCGTACCCTTCATACCTGGCCTGCAGCTCGAAGACGAAGGCGCTCTTTATGACCCCGGCCTCTTCCAGCTTGGCGGCGACGTCCGAGAGCGTGTCGCCTCTGACGACCTGCACCATGGCCGATTTCCTGGGCCCGTCCTCGCCTCCTGTCGCCGCGGAGTAGATGACGAAGATGGCTCCCAGAACGCCGAGAAGGAGTAGGACGCCAAGCACGGTCGGCCCCGTGTTCGAGCGGCGTTTGCGCCGGATCGCCCTGGAGCCGGTTTGCTGGAGGGCGTCGAGCCTGGCATCGAGCTCGTGTCGCTTGCTCTTATCGTGGCGCCTCAATGACTCTCCCTCGCCCCGAGGTACTCCTGCAACATCCGTGCGGCCGCCAGGTGATCCACCCTCACAGTCCCCTTTCTCCTGCCGCGGTTACCGGCGAGACGGGTCGTGAATCGCTCGTCCCACTCTACGAACCGCACGCCAGGGAACTCTCTTCGCAAGGCATCCAGTCTAGACAAAACTTTGCGCGCCTGGAAGCCGACCTCCCCACCGAGCGTCTTCGGCACCCCGACGACGACTTCGTAGACGCCCTGTTCGTCCACGAGCCGGCTCAGGTAACCGGAGAGATCCCTGCTCGGTATCACATCGAGAGGACTGGCGATAACACCTTCGGGGTCCGATACGGCGACGCCGGTGCGTACCTCTCCGAGGTCGAGGGCGGCGACTCGCCCGCGGTCGGCTGGCGACAGGACTTACTCCGGGTCCGCGAGACGTTGGTCGAGGATCTCGCGTACCCTAGCGAGGGCGTCGGGGATAGCCTCGAGGTTGCCGCCGCCGGCCTGGGCCATCGTCGCACCGCCACCCCCGCCTCCTCCCAGTACGCCCGAGATCTCGCGCACTATCTCCCCGGCCTCGACCCTACGGGAGACCTCTGGGTGAAGGTTGGCGACGAGAACAGCCTTGCCTCCGAGCGCAGCGGCCAGCACCACGGCGGAAGGACCGCCGAGACGATTCTTGACGTCGTCGGAGATCTGGCGCAGCCCCCTGACGTCGGCGGCGACGACCTGGCCCGTTACTACCCTCGTTCCGTTGACCTGCTGGGCGCCTTCAACGAGGTCGCCGACCTCCTCGAGACCCTGCTTTAGTGCCCGCTCCCTTGCCGCCTCGCGAGACGTCTGTACCTCCTCGCGAAGCCGCCCTACGGCCCCAGGGAGGTCCTCTATCTCGACCTTCAGGGCCGCCGAGACCTCTTCTGCCCTCTCGGTCGCCCCGGTAAGGTAGTAGAGGGCCTCCCTACCTGTTATGACCTCCATGCGGTAGAGGTCGGCGCCGTGCTTCCTGTTAGAGAGGATCTTGAATGCCCCGATCTCGGCGGTGCCGCGCACATGCGTCCCGCCACACAACTCGCGCGAGAATCCATCGACCTCGACCACGCGCACCAGGTCCGCGTATTTCTCCCCGAAGAGCATCATCGCGCCGAGGTTACGGGCCTCTTCTAGCGTGGTGGTAAAGTACCTGACCGGCTGGTTCTCGGTTATCTTCTGCAGCGAGAGCTCCTGGACGCGCTTGATCTCATCGTCTGTGACCCTCCCAGCGTAGCGATAGTCGAAGCGCAACCTGTCAGGCCCGACGTAGCTGCCCGCCTGCACGACGTCCTGGCCGAGAACCGCCCGCAGCGCCCAGTGCAGGATATGCGTGGCCGTATGGTTCGCCTCTATCTGCTGGCGGCGCACCCTGTTTATGGAGGCCGTTACCGCGTCCCCGGCCTGGAAAGCGCCGCGTTCGATCCTTGCCCTGAGCACCTGATAGTCACCCGCCGGGATCGCATCGAAGACCTCGAGCTGTCCGTCCTCCGAGGTGATCCAACCCTCGTCCGCCACCTGCCCGCCACTGGTGGCGTAGAAGGGATTCTCCGCCAAGACGACGTAGATCTCCCCACCGGCGTCGGGCACGGGCTCCACGGCGACTATCCTCGTCTCTACCTGCTCGCGCTCGTTACCGACAAAGCGGCTCCTGATCTCCTGATCCCTGAACGCGGCAACGACCCGCTCGTAGCCCCGCATAGCCTCCCTGGCACGCTCCCGTTGTGCGCCCATCGCAGCCTCGAAACCCGCCTCATCGAGCGAAAGACCCCTCTCGGCGAGCACCTCCCGTGTCACCTCCACAGGGAATCCGTATGTGTCGTGCAACATGAAGGCCACGTCGCCAGGGAAGTTCCCGCCCCGCATCCGCTCTATCTCGGAAGCCAGAAGCGACATGCCCGACTCGTAGATCTCGACGAACCTGGTAGCCTCGCCGGTGACGATGCGGCGTATGTCCTCGCGCGCAGACCGCAATTCCCCGTAGAAGTCGCCCATGTAGTCGACCACTACCTCAGCCAGCCCGGCGAGCTGGCCGGGGCTCATGCCTAGGCGCGAATATGCCTGCAACATCGCTCTGCGTATTATGCGGCGAAGTATGTACTCTCTGCGCTGGTTCCCCGGCCTGACGCCGTCGGCGATGAGGAAGGCCATGCCGCGCGCGTGGTCGGCGACGATGCGTAGGGCGCGATCTGTGGTTTCGGAGTCTCCCAAGGAGATGCCCGTGAACTCGTTTGCCTTCTCAAAGATGGGCTCGTAGAGGTCGGTGTCGTAGACGTAGAGAACATCCTGTACCGCGGCGGTTGTCCGCTCCAATCCCATGCCGGTGTCGATACCAGTCTTGCTCAGGGGCACGAAGGACTTGTCTTTCAATTGCTCGTACTGATTGAAGACGAGGTTCCAGATCTCCAGGAAGCGCGGATCTCCCTCGTCGCCGCCTGGACCGTACTTCGGGTCCTCGGCCGGGTCGCCCTTGGCGAACTCCTCACCGTGGTCGTAGTAGATCTCCGAGCACGGGCCACACGGCCCGGTCTCTCCTGGCGGTCCCCACCAGTTCTCGCTCTTGGGGAGGCCGAAGATCCTCCTCCGTCAGAAACGCCCAGGCCCATTCTATGGCTTCTTTCTTGAAGTAGTCTCCGAACGAGAAGTTCCCAAGCATCTCGAAGAAGGTGAGATGATGCCAGTCCCCGACATCCTCGATGTCGGGGGTACGGAAGCACTTCTGCACGCTCACCGCCCGCATCCTCGATGTCGGGGGTACGGAAGCACTTCTGCACGCTCACCGCCCGCGTGGAAGGCGGCCTCTCCTGGCCCAGAAAATAGGGGATGAATTGTTGGACCCCGCCTGTGGTCAAGAGCACCGTAGGGTCGTTGTGGGGGATCAGGGACGCGCTCGGGTAGAGCATGTGGCCCCGCTCAACGAAAAAGTCCAGGAACCGGCGTCGTATCTCGCTACTCTGCATGCGCCCCACCCGGGGACAACTTGCTGATCTCCCGCTCATGTTCCAGGTACTCCAGTTCGACCCGCAAGTCCTCCAGTGCGCGCCTGAGCAGGCGTGAGACGTGCATCTGGCTGACGCCTATGTGGTCTGCGATCTCGGTCTGTGTCTTGCCCTCGTTGAAGCGGAGCTTCAGGATCTCCTGCTGCTGATCCTTG
>JAJNDJ010000111.1 GCA_021156345.1 Rubrobacteraceae bacterium
GCCACCTCCTGCGCCCAACCCTGCCACGGGTTCCGCAACAGACTGCCCGGATTGGCACTGCTGCGCGAAGCAGGTGTCTTAGTCTGGGGAGCCTTTGCGCTTGGCAGCCCGGCGCGCGACGTAACGCCGCATCTTTGCGTGGGTGCCGCAGTCTTCCATCGAGCACCAGCGACGGCTCTTGTTCTTGCTCTCGTCGACGAAGAGCCAGTTGCATCCGGCGCATCCCTTGATCCGCCCCAAGGGCCCTGAGGTCAGCAGCCCGGTCGCCGCGTGCGCAATCGGCCAGAGCACCCCGGCCAACTCGTCCCCAACCGCCCACTCCCAGGCGAAGCCGCCACCGCTCGGGACGAGGTCCGCGTGGGAGAGAGTCTCACACTCGTACCGGCGCAGCGCTTCGACGCTCTCGGCCGGCGGCTGTTTCCCTTCCGCCACCGCCCGAAAGAGTCCGTACAAGTGCCCCCGGAACCCGAGGGCTCGGGCGAAGACAGCGTAGGCCTCCACGGGACTCTCACGACCCTTCCGCAGCAGCCGTTCGCCGTCCTCCCCGGAGAGGATCCCGACGTGGTACCCCCAAAACACCAGGTCCTCATAACTGAGGAAGTTCTCCCGCTCGATCTCCCCGTCCGGCGTCCCCTCCGCCGTGTTCGCGAAGTCCAGCGCCAGGTTTCCTCCAATAACGCGGAGCGCCGAGATGTTGTCCGGTGTTTCCATCGAAGCACATTTTACCGGTTTAGACGGACGCCGTGGCGCATCCGCCGGACGTCGCCCTTGTCGAAGGGTACAGGTGGGCGTTCTACGCTGGCGCGGCGCTGGCCGTGCTCGGCGCGCTGACGGCCTTGGCGCTGATCCGCGGCCGGCGACGGTGAACCCAACAACCCTTAGTGATCGCTTGCTTCGTGCTCTGGGCTGCTCCTGCACATCGACCTCGGGTAGGAGAGCATCGGCCACGGGTGGGGATTTCAGGCCGAACCGAGCGCGGACATTAGGAGCCGCTTCTACCCTAGCACGGTCGACATCCTCGATCTCGTAGTAGTCGAGGCTGATACATGCTGCTCTCCTACGGCCAGCCAACGCCCGGCGCAGGCGCCTCAACGGTGAGCACTTGGCCCGTTCGTGGCCCGTCGCCCGCCATGCTGTCGGCTGAGAACTCGGCCGCCATCAGGAACAGCGTTCTCCTGTCCGCACCCCCGAGCATGCAAGCGAAGCAACCACGGTTGAGGTCGATCGCCTGCAGCACCTCACCGCCTTCACGAACGCGCACGCAACGCTTGTTGGGGACATCCCCATACCAGACGGCGCTTTCGGCATCGAGGCAGATGCCGTCGGGAACTCCGTCATCAAGGTCGGCCCATACCCGCCGGTTCGACAGGCTGCCGCCAGTCGCGATGTCGAAGGCTGTGAGCCTGTTGGCGTAGGACTCGGCCAGGATCAGCGTCGAGTTGTCGGGCGTCACGACCATGCCATTGGGGAACGCGACGTCATTCGCTACCTGCTGAGCCGAACCGTCGGGGGTGACCAAGGCGACGATGCCCGGGGCGAACTCGCTACCTGGAAAGTCGAAGCCGATGTTGCCGATGTAGGCGTTGCCCCGGCCGTCCACGACCATGTCGCTCCAGGGATGTTCACCCAGGGTGGTCAGGTCGGCATGGGTCACCAGCGACCCGTCGGGCTTCCTGCGCACCAGACGCCCGTCGAGCGCGGAGACGATGAGCAGGCACCCATCGGGAAGCCAGCCGGTACCCATCGGCATCGCCGGAACACGGGCAACGACCTCTCTCGTGCCCTCGAGATCGACGGCAGCAACCTCATTCGCGCCCATGTCAGAGAACCAGAGACGGCCATTGTGCCATCGTGGCGACTCGCCGAACACCAGACCGGTTGTCAGTATTTGCAGGTCTGGCACTGATGACTCCTCTCCTCAGGAACCAGATTCCGTAACAAGACTAACGCAACCTTCGACTCTGCAAAACAGGCTCTTGGCCCGAAGGGGAATCATCGATCAAATATAGGAACCTGCACTTTGTGTTTTAGATCTATTCGCGTATGCTCAAACCAGACGGACGTGACTCTACGGACGAGGAAAGAACAGAGTTCATGGACAGGATTACTTCGAGCGACGGCACCCCCATCGCCTGCCATCGGTTGGGTGGTGGACTGCCCCTCATTTTCAGAACCGGCCCAACCTCCATCTACCAGAGATCTAGAGCAACAAGACCTATCTCAGCAGGGGAGCGTACAGGGGAGCGTAGCCCAGCTTCTGCAGCTCGCCGGCTATGACCCTGTGTCCGCTATCGTTCGGATGAAGTCCGTCGAAAGTCAGATAACCCTTGGATTTCGGATCCTCATCGCCGTTCGTCCCGTTGAAGGCCAGATACACCGGGGCGTATGGTATGCCCTCTGAGGTAGAGGTGCTGGCGATGTGAGAGTTGACCTGGTCGAAATACAACTTGAAAACCTCGAAGTCGTTCCTCCCGTAATCGTACTTCTGCCAGGTGTCGGAGACTATGTCGGTCCTGATGTAGGGGTTGTAGATATCCATTGTTCGCACGATGGTGGGTTTGGTCGAACGCAACTCGAGAACCTCCGCCGTGATGTCGTCCCAGTTGGTCTGGAGTTTCGCCACGACAGCCCGGAGGCAGTTCTGGTTGTCGAGCCCACCGCAGGTCCCTAGCTTGTAAGACCTGCGGGCTGCCCTGAGGTCGTTCCCGCCGATATTCCAGGTGACGATCTCCGCCTCACGGGTGGCGCGCCGGAACGTCGGATCGTAGCGGAGGGCAGAGAGCAGTTGGGAACTGGTCCATCCGTTCCGGCCGAGGTTTGTGCGTGTGACCGCTACCGTAGTGTCGGTCTCGATGTGCGCTTCGTAGCGGGGTACGTGGCCCTTGAACGCACCGTAGCCCGTGGCCAGAGAGTCGCCGAGTGCCACATAGTCCCACGAGGCGGGCGCGGCGAGAGTGGTTCCCTGCGACGCACCGACGAGGAGGACTACCACAAGGATGAGCCTCAGCAAGCGCCGCACAGGGCCTGCCATGCCTGCTCGCCGGGCGAGGCCCGCGACTCTGCTCTCTTCCGGCATAATCCCCTCCTACGTCAGCCTATGTTCGCTGCGTTGCAGTGGCACTCTACACTATCGAGGAGCATCGGTACATCCCCATACGAAACTTCTTCCTGGAGACTAAAGTGCTCCCAGGACCTCGACCGGTGTGCCTCCTCCCTCGAGCTCGAAGACCGGAGCGCCACGATCACCTTCGAGAAGGGAGCCCTCGACGCCTCGAGAGAGATAGGCTCTGCGAAAGCCGCCTTGCGTAGAGAGCGAGCATTCACGTCTGAGGACGAGCTATTAGCCCGTTACCCTCTCTATCTCCCTTGCCGCTCCTACGACTAGGTGTGAGAGCCGCTGGCCCGGACTCTCCCCGAGACGCGATATCGGACCGCTAACGCTGACCGCCGCCCTGAGCCTCCCTTCCTCCCCGAATACGGGCGCACTGACGCTGGCCACCCCGGCCTCCCGCTCGGCCACGCTCTCAGCCCAGCCCCTGACCCGGATCCCACGCAACTGGGCCGCATCAGGCCTGCCATCGACCCCTCCAGGCGCCCACGCCAGCAAGACCTTCCCCGCAGACCCCCGCGAGAGCGGCATGATAGCCCCTACAGGTACGGTGTCCCTCAGGCCGGTCACCCGCTCCACAGCAGCCACGCACACCCTCTGCTCACCCTCCCGCACGTAGAGCTGCGTGCTCTCCTCACTCTCATCCCGTAACCCCTCCAGCACAGGACGCGCCCGCTCCACGAGACCTATCCCAGCGGCCCTGTTCCCCCACCCGAGTAGCCTCAAGCCAAGTAAGTATCGTCCGTCCCGCCGCGATACGAGATGGTGCGTCTCCAGTGCCGAGAGGAGCCTGTGCGCCGTTGGACGGGGCAACCCGGTCCCCTCGACCACCTCAGCCAGGGACGCCGGGCCATCCCCAGAGAGGAAAGCCAGGATAGCCACAGACTTGTCCAACACCCCGACCCCACTCTTGCTTCCGGAGGAAACGACTTCTATACTATCCATATGTCGGTCATTATGTCTCATATTTTGAGACAAAGCAAGAAGGTGTGATCCTGGCTCGCGAGTGGGACGCAGGTGAGTATGAGAAGCTCTCCGCGCCGCAGACCCGTTGGGGGGTCGAGGTCCTCGAGCGTATGGACGCGCGCGGGGACGAGGCTGCTATCGACGCGGGTTGCGGGACTGGCCGGGTTACGGAGTTGTTGCTCGCGAAGTTGCCCCAGGGGTCAGTGCTGGCCATAGACGGTTCTCGGGCCATGGTCGAGGCGGCGAGGAGGCGGTTTGCGGGAGAGCCGCGGGTACGGGTGGAGTGCCAGGATCTGTTGTCCCTCGAGGTAGAGGCGCGTGTGGATCTGATCTTCTCCACGGCAACGTTCCACTGGATATGGGACCATGATCGCCTCTTCGAGAACCTGGCGCGGGCTATAAAGCCTGGTGGGCGCCTCGTCGCCCAGTGCGGGGGCGAGGGTAACATCTCCC
>JAJNDJ010000112.1 GCA_021156345.1 Rubrobacteraceae bacterium
CGCCGTGTGGGCCCCGAACGCCAGGCGTGTCTCGGTGATCGGGGACTTCAACTTTTGGAACGGACGAAGGCACGTCATGCGCAAGCATCCCGGGGGGGTATGGGAGATCTTCATCCCTGAGGTGGGTGAGGGCTCCCTCTACAAGTATGAGATCAAAGGACCCAACCGGAGACTCCTGCCCCTGAAAGCAGATCCCTTCGGGTTCCGCGCCGAGAGACTCCCGGGCACCGCCTCCATAGTCCACGGCATGGGACACTACGAGTGGGGCGATGCCGCATGGATGGAAGAGCGTGAAAGCAAGTCCGCCCTCGACGCCCCGATGGCGATCTACGAGGTGCATCTGGGCTCCTGGAGGAGGAACCCCGATGGCTCCTACTACACCTACGGGCAGCTCGCCGAAGAGTTGGTCCCCTACGTCGCCGAGATGGGATACACCCACGTCGAGTTTCTGCCGCCTACCGAGCATCCCTTCGACGGCTCGTGGGGCTACCAGCCCCTTGGCCTCTACGCCCCGACGAGCCGGTTCGGTACGCCCGATGAGTTCAAGCGCCTCGTCGACGCTTTCCACCGGGCCGGGATAGGTGTGATCATCGACTGGGTCCCTGCACACTTTCCGGAGGACCCCCACGGTCTCGGCCTCTTCGACGGCACCCACCTCTACGAGCACGCCGACCCCCGCCAGGGTCGCCACCCTGACTGGGGGACGCTGGTCTTCAACTACGGTCGTCCCGAGGTGAGCAACTACCTTCTCGCCAACGCCCTCTTCTGGGTCTCCGAGTATCACGTGGACGGGCTGAGGGTAGACGCCGTCGCCTCGATGCTCTACCTCGACTACTCGCGGGAGCCTGGCGAGTGGATCCCGAACGTGCACGGTGGCAACGAGAACCTGGAGGCCGTGGCATTCCTGCAACGCATGAACGAGCTCGTCTTCGGAAGGCATCCAGGCGCCACCACCCTCGCGGAGGAATCGACTGCTTGGCCCATGGTCAGCCGCCCCGTTTCGATGGGTGGACTGGGGTTCGGTTACAAGTGGAACATGGGTTGGATGCACGACAGCCTGCAGTACATGTCCGAGGATCCCATCAACCGCAGGTACCACCACAATGAGATCACGTTCTCCCTCGTCTATGCCTTCAACGAGAACTTCGTCCTTCCTCTCTCGCACGACGAGGTCGTGCACGGCAAGCGCTCCCTCATAGACAAGATGCCCGGTGACGAGTGGCAGAAGTTCGCCAACCTTCGCGCCTACTACGGCTTCATGTACACCCATCCCGGTAAGCAACTGCTGTTCATGGGTGGAGAGCTGGGCCAGAGGCGCGAGTGGAACCACGATGCCTCCCTCGACTGGCACCTGCTGGAGGAGACGCCGCACAGGGGCGTTCGATCCCTCGTAAAGGATCTCAATGCCCTCTACTCGGCCACTCCAGCCCTCTACGAGGTGGATTTCGAGCCAGCGGGTTTCGGGTGGATCGAGGGCGGGGATATGGAGAACAGCGTGGTATCCTTTCTCCGGCGTGGAAACAAGGACCTTGCGATCGTCGTCTGCAACTTCACGCCTGTCGTGCGCCACGGCTACCGGATAGGTGTACCCGAAGGGGGCACCTACGAGGAGGCCCTGAACACCGACGACACCCGCTACGGCGGCAGCGGTGTAGGAAATAGCGGGGGCGTTAGCGTCGAAAAAGTCCCTTCGCACGGGCAGCCTTACTCGGTCTCACTGACGTTGCCCCCGCTCGCGACGATGATTTTGAAGAAGGCTAGAGGCTTCAGCAAGGAATCAAAGATCTGAAGCCTGAGAGAAAGGAACCTATTGGAATCAGCGAGATCCGTCTTTGGCTAGCGTAGCCTGGCCCGGCCACCCGTATCCTCTTGGCGCGACCTGGGATGGTCAGGGCGTCAACTTCGCCCTTTTCTCGGAGAACTCAGACAGGGTGGAGCTCTGTATCTTCGATCCGTCGGGAAAAACGGAGATCGAAAGGATCGAGCTGCGGGAGCGCACAGACAGGATCTGGCACTGCTACCTGCCTTACTGCCAGCTCGGCCAGCTCTACGGCTACAGGGTCCACGGGCCATACGACCCCGAAAACGGCCACCGGTTCAACCCGAACAAGCTCCTCCTCGATCCCTATGCCAAGGCGACCGTCGGGCCTCTGGACTGGAGATACCCGCACTTCGGGTACAGGCTCGGCGCCGAAGAGGAGGACCTCTCCTACGACGAGCGGGACAACGCCGCAGGGATGCCCAAGTGCAGGGTAGTCGACACCGCCTTTACCTGGGGTGAGGACAGGCCGCCGCGCACGCCCTGGGACGAGACCGTGATCTACGAGCTTCACGTCAAGGGCTTTACGAAGAGGCACCTCAAAAGGCTCGGGGTAACGGCTGTCGAGCTCATGCCCGTCCACTCATTCGTGGACGACAAACACCTCGTGGACAAGGGCTTGAAGAACTACTGGGGATACAATTCCATAGGTTTCTTCGCGCCCGACATGCGCTACTCGGCCACCGGCAGCATCGGAGAGTTCAAGACGATGGTCAAAAGGCTGCACTCGGCTGGGCTCGAGGTGATCCTGGACGTCGTCTACAACCACACCGCCGAAGGCAACCACCTGGGGCCCACGCTCACCTTCCGCGGCATAGACAACGCCGCATACTACAGGCTCGTCCCCGACGACCCACGCTATTACATGGACTTCACGGGGACGGGCAACACGCTCAACATGATGCATCCGCGCGTCCTGCAACTCATCATGGACTCTTTGAGGTACTGGATCCTTGAGATGCACGTCGACGGTTTTCGCTTCGACCTCGCGAGCGCGCTGGCCCGCCAGCTCTATGAAGTGGACCAGCTCTCCAGCTTCTTCACCATAATCCATCAGGACCCTGTGATCTCCCAGGCCAAGCTCATCGCCGAACCGTGGGACGTTGGCGAGGGCGGATACCAGGTCGGCAACTTCCCGATCGGCTGGGCCGAGTGGAACGGCAAGTACCGTGACGTCGAGCGCGCCTACTGGAAGGGTGACGGCGGGCTCGTGGACGAGCTGGCCTACCGGCTCACAGGCTCAAGCGACCTCTACGAGCACGGCGGACGCAGGCCCTACGCCTCCATCAACTTCGTAACGGCCCACGACGGCTTCACCCTTAGGGACCTCGTCTCCTACGACGAGAAGCACAATGAGGCCAACGGCGAGGCCAACGGCGACGGCGAGAGCCACAACCTCAGCCACAACTACGGCGTCGAAGGGCCTACCGACGACGTAGAGATTCGGCGTATCAGGGCCAGGCAGAGACGCAACATCATGGCGACTCTCTTGCTCTCGCAGGGGGTGCCCATGATCCTCTCCGGCGACGAGATGGGCCGCACCCAGGGAGGCAACAACAACGCCTATTGCCAGGACAACGAGTTGAGCTGGCTGGACTGGGAGTTCTCGATCCTCGACAGGAACTTCCTTGCCTTCGTGCGGCGTATGATCCGGCTTCGCAAGGAACACCCCGCTTTCCGGCGCAGGCGCTTTTTCCAGGGCCGGGAGTTGAGAGGCGCGGACGCCAAGGACATCACCTGGCTCACCCCCGCGGGCCGTGAGATGACAGATGAGGAATGGAACAACTCCTTCGC
This sequence comes from Rubrobacteraceae bacterium, assembly GCA_021156345.1. The sequence goes on from JAJNDJ010000112.1 coordinate 3,614, forward strand.
CCGGTCCCTTGGTCTCCAGATGTCTGGTCTCCTGGAAGGCGAGTACGACGCGCAGGGCCGTCCCGAGGTGGACGACGACTTCCTTCTCCTTTTCAACGCCGACCAGGAAGAGGTCACCTTCCAGATCCCACCCTTCCCCGAGGAGGCCCGCTGGGAGGTCTTCATGGACACAGCGTACTCCGCCGGCCTGAAACCCGATGGCTTCCTTAAACCCGGCGGCGTGTATACCCTGAGGCCCCGCTCCATGGCCGTGCTCGTGAACGGCCATCCGCGCGAGACCGTCGCGGAGGACGCGGATTGAGACTCCACCGGATGCCCTTCGGCGCCGAGGTGCTGGAGGACGGGCGGACGCGGTTCGCCCTGTGGGCACCGGCCGCCGAAACGGTAGATCTCATCCTCGAAGATGGAGCCCTCCCCATGCACCGTGAGGAGGACGGGACCTTCGCCCTCACCACAGAATCCGGGGCCGGCGCACGCTACCGCTACTGGGTAGACGGTGGGCAGGAGGTGCCAGATCCGGCCTCCCGCTACCAGCCCGATGACGTGCACGGCGCAAGCCGGGTTGTTGACCCCGCGGCCTTCGTCTGGAGGGACGAGCACTGGAAGGGACGTCCGTGGGAGGAGGTCGTCCTCTACGAGCTGCACGTCGGCTCCTTTACTCCCGAGGGGACGTTCGCCGGGATCAAGGAGAAGCTCGACTATCTCCTGGATCTGGGTGTGACAGCGATAGAGTTGATGCCGCTCTCGGAGTTCCCGGGACGGCGCAACTGGGGCTACGATGGCGTGTTGCCATTCGCCCCTGAGAGCGCCTACGGGGCCCCGGAGGATCTGAAAGATCTCGTACAGACCGCGCATACGAAGGGGCTCTTGGTCTTTCTCGACGTCGTCTACAACCACTTCGGCCCCGAGGGGAACTACCTCTCTCTTTATGCACCGCAGTTCTTCACTGACCGCTACCAGACCCCATGGGGGGCTGCGATCAACTTCGACGGCGAGGGCAGCGAACACGTGCGTGAGTTCTTTGTCCACAACGCCCTGTACTGGCTGGAAGAGTACGGCATGGACGGCCTCAGGCTCGACGCGGTGCACGCTATCAACGACGCCTCTGAGAAGCACTTCCTCGTCGAGCTCGCCGAGCGCGTGCGCCAGGGTCCAGGACGCGACCGCCACGTGCACCTCGTACTGGAGAACGAGGCGAACGACGCCTCCTATCTGCGCAGGCACTACGACGCCCAGTGGAACGATGACCTCCATCACGCCCTTCACGTCGTCCTGACCGGTGAGAGCGCCGGTTACTACGCTGATTACGCCGACGCGCCGGTGCGGCGTCTGGGGAGGTCCCTGGGCGAGGGATTCGGGGAGTCCTCGCGTCACGGCAAGAAGCGCGGAGAGCCGAGTAGGGACCTTCCATCAGGTGCATTCATATCGTTCGTTCAGAACCACGATCAGGTCGGCAACCGGGCTTTCGGGGAGAGAATCGGGCAACTCGCGCCGCCCGAGGCGGTGCGCGCCGCGGCAGAGATCTACCTGCTCGCACCCCAGGTACCGATGCTCTTTATGGGGGAGGAGTGGGGTTCCAAGACTCCCTTCCCGTTCTTCTGCGACTTCGCGCCGGATCTCGCGCTGCTCGTCGCCCGGGGGCGCCGCGAGGAGTTTTCGGCGTTCTTCGACCCCGAGGATGATGGTCTAATCCCCGATCCTGGTGCGGAGGAGACGTTCCGCAGGGCCGTACTGGACTGGGCGAGTCTGGACAAGCCGGAGCATACCGGACGTTTGAAGCTGTACGGCGAGTTGCTCGCGCTCAGGCGAGAGAAGATCGTGCCGCGGCTGGCCAGCATACCCGGAGACGTGGCCGCGTACCAGATAGTAGACGATAGGGGCCTGAGCGTGCAGTGGACACTGGCTGACGGCTCCATGCTGACACTACTCGCGAACCTGGGACCGGAGCCACTCGACGACCCCGAGTGGCTGCCGGGCGAACGACTATATGCCAGCGAGGACGTGACTGGGCACAGACAGGCACTTCCTGGATGGTCGGTGTTGTGGCACCTGGCCGAATGAGGATACCCCGGGTCACCTACAGGCTACAGCTCAACGAGGATTTCACCCTATCTGATGCGGCAGAGTTGATGCCCTACCTGTCGCAGCTGGGGGTCAGCGACCTGTATGCCTCGCCCTATCTGAAAGCTCGACCCGGCAGTACGCACGGTTACGATGTCGTGGACCCCGGCTCCCTGAACCCCGAACTCGGGGGCGAGAGGGAGTACGGCAGGCTGGTAGAAGCGCTCGGAGAATACGAGATGGGCCAGCTCCTAGATATCGTACCGAACCATATGGGCGTCGGGAGCGAAAACGTCTGGTGGTCCGACATGCTGGAGAATGGACCCGCCTCGGCCTACGCCGCCTTCTTCGATATTGATTGGTGCCCCGCAGACAGGAAGGAGCTCTGCGGTAAGGTCCTGCTCCCGATCCTGGGCGACCACTACCGCGCCGCCCTCGAACGCGGCGAGATCCGGCTGGCCTTCGACGCCGGAGAGGGTTCTTTCTCGGTCAACTACTACGAACACCGTTACCCGATCGACCCGCAGACCTACCCGATGATCCTCTACCGGACATCTTTACCCGAGGACGACAAGCACCGCCAGGAGATAGTTGGTCTGATAGTTGCCTTTGGCGACCTTCCAGGCAGGGACGCCACAGTCGAGGGGGGTGTATCCGGGCGAGCGCAGAACGCTGCAAACCTCAAAGCGGATCTCGCGGCGTTGTGCGCAAAGTCTCCCGGAGTAATGTGTGCTGTCGAGAAGCACATCCGCGAGTTGAACGAGGCCTCAGGAGACCCGAGGTTCGAGAGATTGCATCGTCTCCTTGAGGCGCAGGCGTACAGGCTTGCGTACTGGCGGGTGGGAAGCGATGAGATCAACTACAGGCGTTTCTTCGCCGTCAATGACCTGGCCGGCATCCGGGTCGAGGACGAACGGGTCTTTGAGGCGACGCACAGGCTCGTATTGCGGCTGGTGGAGAAGGGCGCGGTGAACGGACTGCGCATAGATCACCCTGATGGACTCCGAGATCCCGCCGATTACCTCAGGCGCCTGCATAGGGCGGGATGGATGAGGCCTACCAGAGCTTCATCGGACGGCCCCTCGACTTCCAGAGTCTGCTGTACGAGTGCAAGCACAAGGTCATGCGCACCGCGCTTTCGAGCGAGTTGAACGCGCTCTCGCGCCGTCTGCGGCGCATCTCCGAGCACGGGCGCTCTCACGACTT
>JAJNDJ010000113.1 GCA_021156345.1 Rubrobacteraceae bacterium
CTGTTGACCCTCGCGGTGGTTCTGGCGGACGTGCTCGCCGTGCGCTACGTAGGCGTCACCCAGACCGTGCTCGTGCCATACTTCGACAGCAGCCTGGTGCTGGGGCCTGGAGTATTGGGGATCGCGCTCTTCAGCGTGTTCTTGCTGCTGGTGATCGCTGGCACGACCAACGCCGTCAACCTCACCGACGGCCTCGACGGGCTCGCCGCGGGGGCGGCGGCCATAGCCCTGCTCGCCTATACGGCTATCGCTTTCCTCGAGCGCCAGTACGACGTCGCCGTGATCTGCGGCGCGATGGTTGGGGCGATCGTCGGGTTCCTCTGGTACAACTCCCACCCTGCAGACATCTTTATGGGAGATACGGGCTCGCTCGCCATAGGGGGCATCCTCGCGGCGGCGGCCGTGCTCACCAAGACGGAGCTCCTCCTGCCCATAGTAGGCGGGCTGTTCGTCGTCGAAGCTCTCTCGGTCATCGTCCAGGTCTTCGTCTTCAAGCTAACGGGACGAAGGGTGTTCAAGATGGCCCCGATCCACCACCACTTCGAGTTTCTGGGCTGGGACGAGAACAAGGTGGTGGTCCGATTCTGGATCGCCCAGGCCGCTTTCTCCTCCGTGGGGTTCTTCCTCTACGGCCGCTCTCGGCGTATCGGGCGTCCTCGGGGCCGGCCCCGGCGTGCTGCAAGGGATAGCTAGGATCATAGCGAGTCCTGGCATCAGTCCCCGCAACCCAGTTTTGCGGGCAGCCGGGGCACGGGGCATCCCGATCGTCTCCGAGGTTGGGCTCGGTCTGGAATTGCTCGGTGAGGACGCGCGTGTGGTGGCCGTCACCGGCACCAACGGAAAGACCACCGTCGTCGACATGCTCCACCGCATGCTGGAGGCTTCAGGCGTGCTGCACGCCGTCGCCGGCAACTCCTGGAAAACCCTTACGGGGTGCCTGGAGGAGACGCGTACTGCGGGGCTGCTCGTCCTCGAAGTCTCCTCTTTCCAGCTCCACTATCTCCAGAACCCCGGCTTCGCGGTCGCGGCGCTCCTCAATGTGAGGCCGGATCACCTGAACTGGCACGAATCGTTCGAGGAGTATACCAACGACAAGCTCCGCATCTTCGAGAGACAGCAGGAAGAGGACCTGGCTCTCGTGAGCGCAGCAGATCCCATAGGCAGTGCCGCTATCGACACCTTCAGGGCGGAAGCCCTCATCGTGGGCGAAGGCGACACGGCACTGCGCGACGGGCGTCTACTCCTCCGTGGCTCTCATCTGGCAGACGTGACCGAGCTGCGCATCGCTGGGACGCACAACTACGAAAACGCGCTCTTCGCGGCGGCCGCCGCACAGAGGCTGGGTGCGGACCTCGGGAAGATCAGGGAGGCTCTGCTCGAATACGAGTCCAGGCCGCACCGCATGCGGGTTGCGGCACAGATGTCGGGCGTGACTTACGTGGATGATTCCAAGGCTACCAACCCAGCCGCGGTGGCAGCGGCCTTGGAGAGCTTCGACGTGCCTATAGTGCTGATCCTCGGTGGCTCTGAGAAGAACACGGATTTCTCGGAGGTGCTGCCTGGCCTCGCGGTGTGCCGGGCGGTCGTATGCCAGGGTGAGGCAGGTCCACGCATCGCCGCCTATCTCGAAGATGAGGGCTTCCAAAACGTAGTCCACAGCACCCCCGACCTGGAGAAAGCCGTCGAAAGAGCCACAGAGCTAGCCAGGCCAGGTGACGTGGTCCTGCTCTCGCCCGGGTGCGCGAGCTTCGACCAGTTCCCCGGATACGCCCAGAGGGGAGACGCGTTCATCGGGTTCGCCGCAGAGCTCGCCGCACATCATGGGACTGTAGGGCGATGAGTAGCCTGAGGTCCAACCTGTTCCTCGTGGCGCTGGGCCTCTCCATGTTGGGGCTCGTCATGGTCTATTCGGCTACGTACAGTGAAGTTGGGACCGATTTTCTGTTCGAACGCATCGGGCACATGGTACTCGGCGTCGCCGCCTTCTTCGTGGCCAGCCGAGTCAGGTATACAACGTGGCGCAAATATGCCCCTGCCTTGTACCTGATCGTACTGGTAGGCCTCATCCTCGTCCTCATACCTGGCATAGGAACCCAGATAAACGGCGCCAGGCGGTGGCTCGACCTAGGCCCCATGAGCATCCAGCCCGCGGAGTTCGCGAAGCTCGCCGCCATCCTGGTCTTGAGCTGCGCGGTCGCGCGCCTGCCACATGGTTCGCGGTTACCTTTCAAGCCCCTCGTTGGGGTCGGGGTGCTCTTCATTCTCGTATTTGTCGAACCTGATTTCGGCACCTCCGTGGTCCTGCTCGCGGGCGTGGCTGGGACGCTGTGGGCCTCCGAGCTGAGAACGAGGGACCTTGTACTGTCTGGGCTGGTTGGCTTGGTGGTGGTTGCGGGGATGATGGTGCTCGAGCCCTATCGCCGCGAGCGGTTCCTGACGTTCCTCGATCCCTGGGCCGCAGCGGACGGCTCTGGCTACCAGGTCGTCCAGTCCATGGTGGCCATAAAGGCCGGGGGCTTCTTCGGTTCGGGGGCCGGGTCGGGCGGACAGGGTACATACGTCCCCGAGCTGGGCACGGATATGATCTTCACCCTGGTAGGTGAGGAGCTTGGCCTGATCGGGATGATTGTCGTGATCGCCGCCTTCGGTTTTATCGCGCTGGCCGGGCTGAAGATAGCCATGAACGCCCCTTCGGTGATGGCCAGGTGCGTGGCCGCAGGCCTGACGACGATGCTCATCGCCCAGGCCACCTTCAACATCGGGGCAGCCATGGTAGTTCTCCCACTCGCAGGGATGACGCTCCCTTTTGTTAGCTACGGCGGTTCGAGTCTGCTGGTATGCTTCGCCGCCGTGGGCATCCTGTACAGAATCTCGGAGGACAGTGAACGAGCCAGAGAGATCAAATCACCCAAGAAGACCGCGGATCCTGATCGCAGGAGGCGGCACGGGAGGGCACGCTATCCCCGCGCTGTGCGTGGCGGCTGATTTGAGAGAGAGGGGAGCGATAGTCGAGTTCGTGGGATCTAGCTCAGGCATAGAAATGTCCCTCGTCCCACAGCAAGGCTACACCCTGCACGCCCTGCCCCTGACAGGCCTCGCCGGAAGCCCGCTGGCCCAGGCCCGCGCGGGCCTCCTCTCCCTGAGGGCAACCATCAGCTGTACACGCATAATACAACGACTGAGACCGCTCTCCGTTCTCGGCGTCGGAGGTTACGCGAGCGCGCCAGCGGTGATTGCGGCCAGGACGCTCGGCGTGCCCACGTTCCTGCACGAGCAAAACGCTGTCCCCGGGCGGGTCAACCGCCTGGCCAGCCGCTTCACGACACAGACATTAGCCACGTTTCCTGATGCCACGCGTCGGCTCCGGAACGCTGTGTGGGTGGGTATGCCGACAAGGGCCGAGATCTTCGAGGCTTCGCGGGATGAGGCATTGGGGGATCTCGACCTGGAGCCGCCGGTCGTTCTTATCTTTGGCGGGAGCGGGGGTGCGCTCAGGATCAACCTCGCGGCGGCGGAGGCGTTCGGGGGTATGACGCCGTATACGGTCGTCCAGATCTCCGGCCGCAGGGATTTCTCGCAGCTCTCGACGGACAACCCCAGGCACACGATCCTCGAGTTCACAGGCGAAATCTGGCGGTACCTGGCCGCCGCCGACTTGGTCGTTAGCAGGGCCGGTGCGGGCTCCCTGTTCGACATTGCGGCAGCCGGAAAGGCGGCCATCCTCGTTCCTTTCCCCTACGCAACGGGCGACCACCAGGTCGAGAACGCCAGGCACTTTACCGAAAGAGGGGCCGCGGAGTTGATGCTCGACGCTGAGGTCGGTGCACGTGCGCTTCGCGACCGCGTCGAAGTCTTGTTGGATGACGATGCGCGGCGGGAAGAGCTTGCCAGGCGCATGGGCGCGCTCGCTACGCCTGGCGCGGCAGGTGAAGTAGCCAGGCGATTGCTGAGTGCCGGAGAGAAGGAGTGAGGCCATGAACATACACATGATCGGTATCGGCGGGGCAGGAATGAGCGGCATAGCCGAGGTCCTCGCCAGAAGAGGCCACAGCGTCACGGGCTCGGATCTCAAGGAGTCACCCTACACCCGCAGGCTGCGCGAGGTGGGCCTCACGGTCTACATCGGGCACGCCCCGCATCAGGTTGGGCACGCAGACCGTGTGGTGATCTCGACGGCCATACCAAAGACGAACCCGGAGCTTCTGCAGGCCAGGCGTAGATCCATCCCCGTTATCCCGCGCGCCGCAGCCCTCGCCTGGATCCTCGAAGGCAGCCGAAGTATCGCCGTGGCAGGAACCCACGGTAAGACGACAACGACCAGCATGACGGCGCACGTCCTCGAGGCTCTGGGCGAGAATCCGACGGCCCTAGTGGGCGGCGAACTGAACGACATAGGCAGCAACGTCGCCTTCGGAAGGTCCGACCTCGTCGTGGCCGAGGCGGACGAGAGCGACCGTTCCTTCCTCTACCTCAGGCCACAGGCCGCCGTGATCACGAATATCGAGTTCGACCACCCTGACTTCTACTCGTCTCTCGACGATGTCGTAGAGACCTTCCAGCGATTCGTCCGCTCTCTGCCCGAGGACGGGCACCTGGTTGTCTGCGCGGATGACCCTTCCTGCTCCCTGGTGGCCGCCGAGGCTGCATGCCCCTTAACTACTTACGGCATCGGATCCGGAGACCTCAGGGCCGATATCTCGAGCCCGAGCAGCTACGAGCTGTTCGAGGATGGTGAGAGACGCGGCGAGGTCGAACTGGGCGTCTACGGGCGCCACAACGTGCTCAACTCCCTGGCGGCGGCCGGGGTTGCCCGCTGGCTCGGACACCAGGCATACGAGGCGGCTAGCACCCTAAGGGACTTCGGGGGCGTGCGCCGCCGCTTCCAGATGAAAGGGGAGCGGGCTGAGGTACGCGTCGTCGACGACTACGCCCACCATCCGACCGAGCTCTCGGCCACGCTTGCAGCCGCCCGTTGCCTCGTTCTCCTCGGCCGACGCCGTGCTCATAACAGAGGTATACGGCGCCGGCGAGATGCCCCAACCAGGCGTTAACGGCAAGCTGATAGTCGACGCCATTTGCGAGACGCGGGGCCACCCCGAGGTCTACTACATACCCCAGCAAGACGCATTACCAGCGGTGCTGCAAAACGTCTCCAGAAGCGGAGACCTCGTGCTCACCCTCGGCGCAGGTGACATCTCGAAGGCCGGTGAAGACCTGCTCGGCATACTGGAGGAGCAAGGATCCAAACCCTGACAAGATCTCTGCGCGCCATCCTGATCTCGGTGGCCATAGCCGCCGCTACTACCCTCATACTCGCCCTGATTACCTACCTTGCTTACCCCGTTACCGGCGTCAGGGTGGAAGGCGCCCGCATGTACCCCGAATCCGAAGTCACCAACGCTGTCCCAGAGCACGCCAGCCTGCTCACCCTCAACGAAGAGATGTTGAAACGCAACCTGGAGTCTCATCCTTGGGTTCAGGGTACAGAGGTGAACGAGGACTGGAACTCCGGTATAGTTACCGTTCAGGTTGAGGAGCGTAGGCCTGTGCTGGATGCCGAGGTAGACGGGCGGAGGTTCGTTCTCTCGGCTGACGGCGAGGAGCTTCCGGGGCCAGGGGGAGCGGGTCTCGAGAGGGTGGAGTTGGATCGCGACCAGGTGGGGGAGATCTTGGTGTTCGCGAGGACGTTGCGCAGGAGCGGGTTGACACTGGAGTCTATCGACGGGGCTGGTGCCGCAGGCATCGAGGCCACGGTGGAAGGCCGCGAGGTCATCTTTTCTGGGAATATTGGTGAACGTCGGGTCAAGGCGTTGAAACACATCATGCCAGGGCATCCCGACGCCGGGGTCTTCGACCTGCGTTCGCCGGAGAGGGTGGTCGTCGGTGTTCCGCACGAAACGCGCAGCGAGCCAGAGGGCTAGCAGCCGTGGCGCAGACGCTAGTCTATGGGATAGACGTGGGCACCACCAAGGTAGTGGCCATCGCCGGCCGGGTGGACCCGCGAAGGGGCTGGGTCGAGGTCCTATCCATGGGGGAGGCGCCGAGCTACGGCCTCAAGCGGGGGGTCGTGGTAGACCGCAAAGCCGCCGCCGATTCGGTCGCTGAAGCCATGGAAGCCTGCGGCGTTCGCGGCGGTAGGGTGACCGTGGGCATCGCGGGTAGCCACATCTCTTCTTACAACACCGAGGTCACGCTCTTGAACCGCGGCAGGAACCTGACGGTCACGGACAGGTTCGTCCGCAGGCTCGAACAGGAGGCCAGGCAGCTCGACTTGCACGAGGACGAGCGGGTGATACACGTCGTCCCTCGTGGCTACGTACTCGACGGGTCTGAGGGCGTCAAGAACCCCGCAGGCCTCGCCGCCCGCAAGGTGACCATGCGCGCGCACGTCGTGAGCGGGGCGGTCTCCAGCATCCAGAACCTCCTGCGCGCCGTCGAGGACTGCGGCGTCAAGGTTTCGAGGATCGTCCTCGAGCCACTGGCATCGGCCGAAGCCTGCCTGCTCGACGCTGACCGCGAAGCCGGCGTCGTCCTCCTCGATACGGGCGGCGGCACGACCGATATCGCGACCTTCTATAGGGGGGCTCTCACTCATACAGATGTCATCCCCATCGGTGGTGAGAGCTTGACATCCGACGTGGCCTACGGCCTCAAGATTCCGCAACATGATGCCGAGGAACTCAAGCTTCGCTACGGTACAGTCCTCTCCAGCACCGTCGACCCCGTGGCCGCCGTCAAGCTCGACGACCGCCACTACAACGCCAGCTTTATAAGCCAGATCCTCGAGTACCGCGCCCGCGAA
>JAJNDJ010000114.1 GCA_021156345.1 Rubrobacteraceae bacterium
CCGCCAGTGGTGGATCGACAAGCACAACGAGCATCACGGCCACCCGAACCAGATGGACCTCGACCCTGACGTGGACATCCCGCTGCTCGCCTTCGAAGAAAAGCAGGCCCTCGAAAAACGAGGGTTCGCGCGGTCCGTCGTGAAATACCAGGCGGCTCTCATATTCCCCCTCTCGCTCCTGCAGGCGATCAGCATGCTCCGCAGCAGCATCGAGTTCCTTGCCGCGAATAAGGCGAAGAGCACGCTGGTCGAAGCCCTGATGATCTGCGCACACTTCGCGCTGTACTTCGGTCTACTGCTCTCGGTGCTGGAACCTCTGCAGGCGCTGCTCTTCATCGCTGTCCATCGCGGGCTATTCGGCACCTACATGGTCTCCATCTTCGCCCCCAACCATAAGGCCATGCCCCTCCTGGAACGCGACAGCAAGGTGGACTTCCTGCGCCGACAGGTGCTAACGAGTCGCAACGTTATCGCTCACCCTATCACCGACTTCTGGTACGGTGGCCTCAACTATCAGATCGAACACCACCTGTTCCCGAGGTTGCCCCGCAACAAGCTGCGAGAAGCGCAGCCGATCATCAGGGGCTTCTGCCTGGATCACTCTATCGCCTACCACGAGACCAGCGTGTTCCAGTCCTACAAAGAGATCCTGCAGCATCTTCACGAGGTCGGCACACCGCTGCGAGAAGCAAGAAAGGCGAGGTGATGGTGCTGCAGATCAGGCGCACATAGGATATGAACAAATAGATACGCGAACGGGCAAACCTCTACAGGCAAGCGAGCCCCACAGGGCTGTACGACAGAGGATATGATCCCCTCGGTGAGAGACTTGCTACCTTCCCTGTGCGATCGGCTGTACAAGTAGCGGACCTCTCACTTCCCCTTATTCACCCAACCTCGTAGAAGGTGAATTCTCCGAAGTCCGTAGGCGCGGTCTTGCATATACCCTCCTCTTAGAGCCTTCTTAGAGCGGCGAGGCTGGATGGAACCTAAGCGCCTGGGGACGGAGCCGGGGAGCACACAAGGTGCTCTCGAGTGGGGTAGAGGGCCTTAGAGAAGCCCTACTAGCAGGGCTAGTCCTTCTCTTCTAGCTCCTCCAGTAGTACCGAGACGTAGCGCACCGCTGACCAAGTTACGAGGATCATCATCGGCTCCGAAGGCACGTCCTCGACGCGAGAGGCAGTCAGGCTGACCATGTCCTCCGTGTGGCGCAGCACCACGCCCCGCCTGTCCCAGTCCTCTAAGACGCCGAACCCCGATGCTCGGAGCCGCGCTCATAGTTGGCCGAATGGAGCCACCTCGTGGAGCTGCAAAAGCATCCACAACCAGACGATCTGTTCGGTTAGCAGATTGTGGTCCCTGAATTGCAGGTAGCAACAGGGAGTGTGTGTCTACCATGGTAACGAACGCAACCATCGCCCCGGGTCTCGCGCTCGGCGAGTCCTCGATCCCATCGTCAACCAAAAGGGGCAGATCTAGCGGTGCACGGCAACCTTATCGGCTCCTTCTCACTGCCGGTGCGCAACCGCGGGACTTACTGCAACCCATACTGCAACCGGGCTGATACGTGCTGGCACGCACTGGACAAAGTGAGACTGCCAGATCATCAAAAACCGCATAAACAAGCGTAATTCCCGGACACACTAGGACGGGCTAGAACGTGCGCAAGCAAACTCGTAACTGGAGATGAGGTCAGCGGTTCGAGTTCGCCCGTCGGCTCTTTACAATCGGCTTAGATAAGGCGAATACTCGGAACGGACAACTTTTCCCCTCCGGGCATCGTGGAGACTGTTTAGAATAGGGTACAAACAGTTGATGGGGGTGGGTGATGCGCTACGCGGTTCTCGGAGCGGGTGGGGTCGGCGGACTTGTGGGCGGTGCGCTCGCGAAGGCGGGCCACGACGTTACCCTGCTCGTGCGTCCTGGCCGGAGGGATCTATACTCCGAGCGGCTGAGCGTTCAGAGCGAGTCGCTCGGGAACTTTGAGGCACCGGTACGGGTCGCCGATTGGCTCGACGAGCACTTTGACGTAGTCTGGATCGCGGTCAAGGCCACGGCGCTCGAATCGGCACTTAGCACCATTGCTCTGGAAGTACTGGTAGATGGCGTCTTGGTGCCGCTGCTAAACGGCGTAGATCACGTCAGGCGGCTGCGCGATCGGTACGGTGCCGAGCGGGTCTTACCGGGGACGATAAGTGTCGAAGCTGAGCGAGCGGGGCCGGGGCGAGTTAGGCATCTCTCTGAGTTTGCTGATGTGCAGCTCGCGCCGAATCTGGCAACGCGCGAGCGAACGGAGACCTTGTGCGAAGAACTGCGTGACGCCGGGATGGGCTGCGAAGTGCAAGACGATGAGACCACCATGCTCTGGAGCAAGCTCTGCTTCCTGGCGCCGTTTGCGCTGGCGACCACGGCGTCGGAGGGCTCGCTCGGGGTTGTCCGGGCTGACGCGGGCCTGTGGGCACGCTTGGAGCAGTGCGTTAATGAGGTCTGTGCCGTTGGGGTAGCCGAGGGGGCTAAGGTCGCTCCCGAGCCGATCCTCACAGCACTCGAAGGGCTGCCCAACGGTTTCCGAAGCTCGATGCAAAAGGACGTTGCGGCGGGGAGGGTACCGGAGCTCGATGCCATCGCGGGACCCATCCTGCGTGGCGGTAGTGAGTACGGCATCGAGGTGTCAGCGACTCGTTTCCTCGTGGAACGGGTTGTGGCCCTAGAATAACGGCAAATGAACAGTCAGGCGGTCCTGTGCCTTCCGCACTCAGCGCCGCCACCTTCGCCGCTCCTAGGTAGGACATTGGTTTTGCCTGACCGGGGCGTAGATTGCGGCCCGAGAGGTTCGGATCGGTATTAAGGAGAGGAGTCTCCGGTGATCAACGACGCGCTAATCGAGGAGATCAATGCGGCGTACCGTCGGCTGGGCGCCACCACGGAGGAACTGGCAAGCGCCGACCGCGAGCTGGCCGAGTACGTCCGCGGAGTACGCCTGGATAACGCCGAGGCGATTCTAGAGGCCAAGAACGAGAGGACAGCGAGCCTCTACCTCGACGGCCTGCTCGACACCCACGAGCATCGGCGCTTGGAGGCCGACCGAGCGAGAGCTGATCTCAACCTCCAGCACGCCAGGCGCGAGGTCGAGCGGCTGCACCTGATCGTCCGGCTGCTGGGGACCCAATCGAGTGAGGGGATACTGGGATGAGTGGAAGGAGGATACACGGGAGGTTCGGTTCCGTTGCCTGGGCCTGAGGCCTACGCCTACACTGACGGGGCTTCCACCGGCTCCCGTGGTCCCGGAGGCTACGGGGTCGTTATCCGCTGGGAGGGCAAGGCCAAAGAGATAAGCGGCGGCGAGCTGAACACCACCAACCTAAGGATGGAGCTGACCGCCGCCTGCGTCGCACTGGAGACAATAGAGGAGGGGCATATAGTGAGCGTCTACTCAGACGCTTCCTACCTCATCAACTGCATGAGGAGGGGCTGGTACAAGAAGTGGCGAGAGAATGGATGGCTCAACCACCGCAAAGAGCCGATAGCGAACAGAGATCTCTGGGAGAGGCTCCTGGAAGCGACGCAGCGCCACCAGGAAGTGCGATGGAGGAAGGTCAAGGGGCACCAAAAGACCCAAGGCCCACACAAGAGTGGCAACGACCGGGCCGACGAGCTCGCCGTGGCCGCCAAAAAAGGGGCAACGAGACCCTCAACATCGCCCTTACTATGACGAAATGGCTTCTGCAAACCACTCCGAAGGGAGTGTCTTTCTAAACTCACGTGCAAGGGGATAGGAAATGCACCATCCACCTGCTTCTGACACCACCGGGAGCGCAATACGGTGTAATACGGTGCAAAGCAGAGCAAAGAAACCGACCTAGATATGCGGAATTTGCAACCTCAGGCAAACCCCTGCAACGCATGAATTATCACTCGTGAAGAGACTAGGTCAGCGGTTCGAGTCCGCTCGTCGGCTCTCTAATTTTCTCGGAATTCGATAGAACGCCTACCCAAACGGCGCTGAGGCTGACGTTGGTGACAATTCGATAGGACCAAAGTAACCAATACTGAGAGAGCGCATCTTCTCAGACTCCTGGACTCCGAGGTAGCCTTGTCGTCGGTACTTGATCTCCTCCAGCTTGTCTTTTCGCTTAGCCGTCTCGCTCGAGCTGCTTCGCTTTATGGCGCAAGATGTCGACGGCCTGCTCGATGGTGTCCAGGTGGGTGCGCAAGCTCAGGATGGCTACGCGTAGGGTGAACCTCCCATCGATCTTCGTTGAGGAGAGGAAAACACGTCCATCCTCTTGTACGGCGCTGATGAGCTTTCGGTTGAAGTCGTCCGGATCTCCCCGCCTGGGGAGGTAACGGAACGCTACGATGGAGAGATCCGGAAGCGGTCCTACCTCAAAGCCCTCCTCAAGGCGCATCCTCTCGTGGAAGTGCCGTGCGAGGAGCAGCTTCTCCTCCAGCGCGGCGCGAAATGGGGCGACCCCGGCGA
>JAJNDJ010000115.1 GCA_021156345.1 Rubrobacteraceae bacterium
ACTTACCAGGACCTCCTGAGCTCGGACGCCCCCGAGGACCCTTATCTCTCGCGAGAGCTGGAGAGGTACTTCCCGACACCCTTGAGAGAGCGGTTCAGGGAGCAGATCCACGAGCACAGGCTGCACCGGCAGATCACGGCCACCCACGTTACGAACAGCCTGGTGAACCGCAACGGCCCTTCCTTCGTGTTCAGGCTTGGCGAGGAGACGGGGGCTGCTGCGCCGGATATCGCGCGCGCGTACATGGCGGCGCGTGAGATCTTCGACATGCGCACCCTGTGGGACGGCGTCGAAGCCCTGGACAACACGGTCGAGGCGAGGGTACAGACCAGGATAATGCTCAACGCCCGCAAGCTCGTCGAGCGCGCGACCCGCTGGCTGCTCCGCTACCGCCGCGCACCGCTGAATGTCGGGACGACGATCTCGCACTTCTCCGAAGGGGCGGCGGAGCTCTCCGAACGCATCCCGGAGCTCCTGCTCGACGGTGACCGCGAAGCAGTGGCAAACGCCGCCCAGCGCCTGATAGAAGCGAACGTACCGCCGGATCTGGCACAGCGGGCCGCGAACCTGGGCCCGATGTTTTCCGCGCTGGATATTACCGACGTGGCCAACTCCACAGGAGAGTCTCTGGATACGACCGCGGCCGTGTACTTCATCCTTGGTGATAGGCTGAAGCTCCACTGGCTGCGCCGCCACATCGAGGCACTCCCCCGCGACAACCGCTGGCACACCCTCGCACGCTCGGCCCTGCGCGACGACATCTACAACCAGCATGCCGCCCTCACCGCGGAGGTACTCAGCGACACCTCGGACGACTATCCCGTCCACGAACGCATAGAAGAATGGGTCGAAGCCAACGAGGGACCCGTCGAGCGCACCCTGCAGGTCCTCACCGACATAAACTCGAGCGGCACCTTCGATCTCTCCACCCTCTCGGTAGCGCTGCGGGAGATCCGGAACCTCATAACGACCCCGGAAGCCTCACCAGAGGAGGTGGAAGCCACCGCCCGAACCTAGGCCCCGCCTCCCAACGACTCCCTGTGCGCTTTGGCGCGCTCGACGTACTCGCTCGCGCCGCGGGCTATGTCCGCTGCCTGCTCCTCGCTCACGCCGCTGACGCGTTTGGCGGGAAGACCGACGATGAGGCTGTGGGGAGGGAACTCGCGTCCCTCGGGAACGACGGCTCCGGCGGCAACGATAGAGCCCTCACCGATCTTCGCGCCGTTGAGGATGGTACATCCCATCCCCACGAGACAATGGTCCTCGATCTCGCACCCGTGCACGACCGCATTGTGGCCGATGACGCATCCCTCGCCAACGACAGCGGGGTAGCCGGGGTCGGCGTGGAGCACGCAGCCGTCCTGCACATTGGTCCTGGCACCGATACGGATGGGCTCCGTGTCGCCGCGCAACACGGATCCGTACCAGACACTCGATTCTTCGCCCAGGTGGACGTCACCGATGACGCAGGCTCCAGGCGCGACCCAGGCAGACCGCGCGACCTGCGGGAAGGTGTCGCCGTGCGGGAACACATTGCCCCTTTCGTTCAGATCCAACGCGGCGCCCTCACCTTCGCTCATCTCCACGGCTCCATTCGGTTGCCCTTTACACACGTCTACGCTGAAGCGCGCCGTATGTTGGGACGGTTCGCGAACCGTTCTACGACGTCGCTCATACTTCCACCGACACGGCGTCGCCCTGGCCGCCGCCGGAGCAGATGGCGGCGAGACCCTTTCCGCCTCCCCTGCGCCGCAGCTCGTAGAGGAGCGTCGTCAGGATGCGCGCCCCTGAGGCTCCTACGGGGTGGCCTAGCGCCAGGGCGCCGCCGTTGACATTGACGATGTCGGGGTCGATGTCGAGTATGCGTGTGGAGTGGATCGCGACGCCGGCAAAGGCCTCGTTTATCTCGACCAGGTCCAGGTCGTCCGAGTCCCATCCGGATCTTTCGAGCGCCAGCTTGCCCGCGTTGCCTGGCACGGTCAACAGGTTGGGCGGTTCCTCAGCCACCTTCGCGTGAGCCACGACGGTGCCTAGCGGTTCGAGGCCGCGCTTTCCTGCGAAGCTCTCGCCCGCGAGCACGAGGGCTCCGGCCCCGTCTGTGACACCAGGGGCGTTGCCCGCGGTCACGGTGCCACCTTCGTCTATGGGCTCGAGGGCGGCTAGCTTCTCCATGGTTGTGTCGCGCCGAATCGGCTCGTCCACCTCCACGTAGTTCGTCTTCCCCTTCTTGCCAGAGACTTTGACGCCGACTATCTCTTCGGCAAGCCGCCCTTCGTCGGTCGCTGCGGCGGCGCGCTTGTGGCTCCTGAGCGTCCATTCGTCCTGCTCTTCGCGGGAGATATCGTACGCTTTCGCCCCTCGTGTGCCGAAACGGATCATGTTCACGTGCTCGAAGGCGTCGAGCAGGCCATCGTGCATCATGGCGTCGAGCGCGGGCATGTCGCCCATGCGCCCACCCCATCGGGCTTTCGGCAACAGATAAGGGACGTTCGACATGCTCTCCATACCGCCGGCCAGGATCACGCCGAAGTCGCCGGCACGGATCAGGGTATCAGCGAGCGTCGCGCTCCTCAGCCCAGAGGCGCATACCTGGTTGAGTGTCTCCGTTGTCAGCGAGAAAGGGAGACCCGCGTGGAAGTTGGCCTGGCGGGATGGGATCTGCCCTACTCCGGCCTGCACCACGATACCGAAGATGGAGTGCTGCAGGTCTCCGTCATCGATGCCAGAGCGGTCTATGGCTTCCCTGATCGCAGCCCCACCGAGCTCGGGGGCGCCCAGGGGGGACAGCGCGCCGCCGAACCTGCCGAAGGGCGTCCGCGCCGCCCCGAGGATTACCGTACGTTCCAATGCGACTCCTCTGTCTGGAGGACCAACGTCCATAGTTTAAGCCTTCCTGTGACGAAACGTGCGTTTCGTAGATCGGGCGCTGCCGGACATAGAGTCGAGACCGAGGCGACTCTATACGGAACCCGCATGATCACTCTTTCGTATAGAACGTGGGCGAGCGCAACTTTCACACCTTGCTCACGGCTTAACCGTCATTCTCGCTTACTCTCTTGTCCTTCCCACTCAAGCGGGAATCCACAGCGGCTGGCGCTGCGTACATTCATCCAGAAGTGATCTACCAGATTGCGTACTACATGCTATCTTCTCGGAGGATAGCGGCATGACAAGGAGAATCCATGAAGGTAAAGAGGTTGGATCACATAGCACTCTACATGGGCGATAGGGATGCCGCCGCCGGGTTCTTGACAACGCACCTCGGGTTCCACGTCGTGGACCACACGGAACGTTACACCCTGGTAGGGGCCGGTGGCAGGCTCGGCAAGCTCACACTCTTCGACGCCCCGCCGGGCACAACACCCTCTCCGGGGGAGATCGAACGCATAACCATACGCGTGGCCGACCCGGAGGCCGCCGCAGCGAGACTCCCGCGAGAAGCCGGGGCTGAACCGCGCGACGGAGGGTACTCTTTCACAGGCCCTGAAGGGCTTCCGCTCGCCCTGGTTCCCGGGGAAGGAGAGTTCGCGGACTACGACCTCGATGGCTTCGTCCTGCGATCGGGATCGCCCGAGGAGTCAGCGCGCACTCTCGCCGAGATGGGCTTCGCCCCAGGAGACGGGGCCACCACCGTGAAGGCTGGCGATTACCTGATAAGCCTCACCGACTCCTCGCCGGATGCGAACGGTGGAGGCATGCTCTTCCACGTTGGCTGCCTTGTAGACTCGGCGGAGGATCACCGCAAGGAGGCCGAGGAGCGGGGATTGGAGGTCCAGGACTTCGTCGATGGTCCGAATACTCTAGCTGTCTTCATCCGAGGACCCGAGGGCGTGAGCGTCGAATACGTGGAGCACAAGTCTACGTTCTCCCTGGCCTAGAGGAGAGCCGTTGCGCGTCGTCATCGCCGGCGGCGGGCTCGCTGGCCTGACCGCCGCCCTGAGGGCCACGGAGCTTGGCGCGCAGGCAACCCTGCTGGAGAAGGGCGCCGGCCCCGGCGGATCCTTCGTATACTCCAGCGGCTATATCTGGTCGTATGTGGATCTGCCTACCTTCCGCAGGGAGGCGCCAGGCGGGGACGCTATTCTCCAGAGGCTCATCTTCGAACGACTCGGGTCCTGCCTGGCCTGGCTGGAGGGTGCAGGAGGCGATCTTATGGCGCGAGAGACGGGGAACCCCCTCACATTCGGCGCCCGCTTCGACCCTGAACGAACGGTCTCGGCGCTGGTAGACCGTTTGGAGGCCACAGGTGGAGAGATACTCACAGAGACTGCGTTCGAGGCGCTACTGGAGGATAGTGAGGGTCGCGTTGCAGGGGTTCGGGTTTCATCCTCCGGAATGACGCACGCTGCGGACGCCGTGATCCTTGCCTCTGGGGGCTTCGCCGGCGACCCCGAGTTGGTCGGGCGCCACATAATCGGGGGACCTGGAAGGATGCGGGTGCGGGCGCACCCGAGGAGTACGGGCAGCTCCCCCGGCAGATTTTCCTCCTGAACGGTTCGTGGAAGTCTCCCAGCTCTACGGCCGCTACGCAGTGGCTGTCAACGCCAGGGGCGAACGCTACGCCGACGAGGGCGCGGACTGGTCGGAGACGGCCCTGACACAGGCCACGGCACACCAGCCGGGACTCTACGCCTGGTATGTGCTCGACGCCAGAGGGCTCGAAGGCAGCGTGCGCGAGCGGACCGCGAAAGAGATGGTCGAGAAGGGAAAGAGCACGGGCGGAACCGTCATCGAGGCCGCGACTCTCACGGAGCTTGCGGATAGACTCGCTGAACGTGGCGTGCCCCGCGAAACCTTCCTCCACACCATGGAGGAATACAATGCTGCCGCCGTTGCGGATGGACATCCCTCTCCCCCGAGGAGTGGGCAGGTATGGCCATTGCGCGTTCCTCCCTTTGTGGCCGTTAAGGTCGCGCCATCCATAACGCACACGGTAGGCGGGCTCGCCGTGGACGCGGGCTGCAGGGTGCTGCGCGCGACGGACGGACGGCCTATGCCGGGCCTCTACGCCGCGGGGGTCGAGGTAGGCGGGGTCTCCGCCGGCGGGTACACGAGCGGCCTGGCCTCTGCCCTCGTGTTCGGCGGCACCGCCGCGGAATCGGCGATTGCAGACGGATAGGAGAATTTCAGCACGCGCCCCAGCTTGTTGTTTTCGCTGATTGCCGAATGGACGATTCGCAGTTCGTCGATACCGCCGCCAATCGCTTTAGTACAATGCGGGTCTGGAAGAGTACCTTTGGGGAAAGGTGAGGGACCTTGGCGAATATAGGGGATTACGAGAGGACCTACGCAGACTTCGACTGGGAGACGCCGGAGAGATTCAACTTCGGGCGTGACGTGGTCGACCGCTGGGCCGAGCAGGACCGAGCGGCCATGGTCTGGCTCGGAACGGGCGGCGAGGAACGCCGCCTCGACTTCGCCCAGTTTTCTGTCCTCTCGAACAGGTTCGCCAACGTGGCGAGAGCATTGGGTATAGAGCGTGGCGATAGGGTTATGATCCTACTCGGCAAGGTGCCTGAGTGGCACGCGATTTTAACGGGTCTCTTGAAGCTAGGGGCTATTGCCATCCCGTGCGCCCCTCAGCTCAGGGCCGGCGACCTGAAGTTCAGGGCCGAGCACTCAGGCTCTGTGGCCATGATCTCGGGCCCGGAAGGTGTCGAAGAGGTCGAGAGGATGCGCGAAGACGTCCCAGATCTAGAACGCTTCATCTCTGTAGGCGAAGTGCGCGAAGGCTGGGAATCCTACGAGACGCTTATGGATGGTGCCTCTGAGGACTTTACGGCTGAGGACACGACGGCGGACGAAGGTGCCTTCATCCTCTACACCTCGGGGACGACAAAGCATCCCAAAGGCGCTCTGCACACCCACGGCTACACGCATGCCAAATGGATGGAAGCCAGGTACTGGCTGGACCTCAGGGAGGGCGACAGGCTGTGGTGCACCTCGGGTACGGGCTGGGCAAAGAGCATCTGGAACGTATTCCTGGGGCCGTGGAGCCAGGGGACGGAGATCTTCTTCCACGAGGGCGGTTTCGAACCTGCCGAACGCCTGGAGCTGATGGAGCTCTACGACATTTCGGTCCTCTGCCAGGCCCCGACCGAGTACCGCCTCCTCGCGAAGACCCCCGAACTGGAACGCGCAAACCTCGCCTCCATCCGCCACGCCGTCTCTGCGGGAGAACCGCTGAACCCGCCTGTCATCGAGCGGTGGAAAGAGCTTCACGGCCTGACCATCTACGACGGCTACGGGCAGACCGAGAACACCCTGCTCGTCGGCAACTACCCAGGCCTCGACTTACGACCTGGCTCGATGGGCAAACCGTCTCCTGGCTGCGACGTGAAGATCGTCGATCCCGAAGGTAACGAGTGCCAGCCTGACGAGCCTGGCGACATAGCCCTCTTCGGGCGTATACCCGCGCAATTCAAAGAGTACTGGGAGCAGCCCGAAGCGACCGAGACTGTTTTTCGTAACGGCTACTATCTGACAGGCGACAGGGCTTACAGGGACGCCGACGGCTACCTCTGGTTCGTAGGCCGTTCCGACGACGTGATCCTCTCTGCCGGTTACCGCATCGGGCCCTTCGAGGTCGAGAGCATTCTCATCGAGCATCCCGCGGTCGTCGAGAGCGCCGTCGTACCTCTGCCCGACGAGGACAGGGGAAGCGTCGTCAAGGCGTTCATAGTCGTCGGCGAAAACTACGAACCGTCGGAGGATCTGGCGAAGGAGATCCAGGCCTACTGCAAGGAGAACACAGCCCCGTACAAGTACCCGCGCAGCATAGAGTTCATCGACGACCTACCCAAGACGACGAGCGGCAAGATCCGTCGTGTCGAATTGCGCCAGGAATGAAGGCTACAGGTGTCAGGGAAAGGTTTCTCGAGACGCTGCCTTTCATGCAGACCTGTAACCTGAGGCCTGAAGTCCGTGAGTGATCTTCGTGGCCTCGCGGAAGAAGACTTCTGTTACCTGACGACGACGGGGAGGGTAACGGGAAGGCCGCACGAGATCGAGATCTGGTTCGCCCTCATACCGGAGAGACGCGCCCTCTACATGCTCTCGGGAGGAGGCGACCGCTCGGACTGGGTAAAGAACCTCAGCCGCGATCCTGATGTGGAGGTCCGCATAGCGGGGAAGCGTTATAGCGGTCGCGTCCGCGGGGCCAAAGACGCGGAAGAGGACGAGCTGGCACGGCGGTTGCTGGTCGAGAAGTACGAGAGCAGTCCGGGTCGTCTAGAGAGCTGGCGCCGCAGAGCGTTGCCCCTGGTGGTGGACCTCGCACAGTAGGGGCTACGCGGGAGTGGCGCCAAAGAGCGAGGACTGCGCCCGGAGGGCACGCTGGAGTTATCTGGAATAATCGAGGTGAGGATAAGGTCGTGCGAGCCAGAGCAGCCAGTTCGGAAGACGCGAAAGCCATAGCCCGCATCTATAACGAGGGCATCGAGGAGCGCATCGCGACGTTCGAGACCAGCCCGCGGGCGGCACGGAAGATACAGGCCTGGTTCGATGGGACTCACCCTGTCGTGGTTGTGGAGGAAGAAGGGGAGGTGATCTCCTTCGCCAACACCACGGCCTACAGCCCCCGCAGGTGCTACTCCGGCGTGGCCGAATTCTCCGTATACACCGCCAGCGAGGCCAGGGGCAGCGGTGCAGGCACCCTGGCGATGAAGACTCTTATTCAAGCAGCGGAGGAAGCCGGCTTCTGGAAACTCGTCGCTCGTGTCTTCGTGGAGAACGAGCCGAGCCGGAAGCTACTACTCGCTTTAGGCTTCCGCGAGGTGGGAGTCCACGAGAAACACGCCAGGCTCGACGGAGTATGGCGCGACGTTGTAGTCGTCGAGCGACTTCTTCCGGCCAATCTCTAGACGTCCTCGAAGATGCGCTCCGAGGCCGAGATAGGGTCGAGTTCCCTGTTGTAGACTTTCTCGACGAGCTCCGTATCCTCGCGGGCCAGGCGCTCGTGCATCTCTTTCTCCAGGCGGTTCGTGGCCCACGAGATGACGAAGTCTCTAAGGGCGGCCCGCCGCCTCTTACCAAGCCTGCCGTCCTGTTCGAGGAACCGACGGTGCTTCGCTATGGTGTCTTTCAGTTCCACGCACCTCTGAGGCGGCGTTCTTTGCCTGCGGGTTATCCGCCTTGTTGATGCAAAAGACGTCCGCTATCTCCATGACCCCGGCCTTGAGCGCCTGCACCGAGTCCCCCGTTCCCGGCTGCAGGCAAAGCACCACCGTGTCGGCCGCAGAGGCTACCTCGACCTCTCCCTGCCCAACCCCGACGGTCTCGTAGAGGATCACATCGTAGCCGCCGGCCTCCATCGCGATGGCGGCGAGTCGCGAGCCGCCGGCGAGCCCGCCAAGGTGTCCGCGGCTACCCATCGAGCGGATGAACACTCCGGCGTCGAGAAAGTGGTCAGAGAGCCTTATGCGGTCGCCAAGGATAGCACCCTTCGAGAAAGGGCTCGAAGGATCGACAGAGACCACCCCGACCCGCCTGTCTTCCTGTCTGTAGAGTTCTATTAGCTTGGCGATGATGCTGCTCTTGCCGACACCGGGCGGTCCCGTGAAGCCTACGGTCAGAGCATCACCGGTCTCAGGGTAGATCTCTGCAATTATCCCGGCCGTCTCTTCGTCTTCGCGCTCTATCTTCGAGATCACTCGCGCCAGTGCCCGCCGGTCGCCCGCGAGCAACCGTTCTACGAGCCTATCCTTGCCGTTCAAGCCGGTTCGCGATCTTCTACGCCCACTCCGTCTGGAGGTCCGGTGTCTCGGCCAGCGTCTGGAAGACGACGCAGTACTGTTCTGTTTTCTGGCGCAGGTCCTCCAACTGTTCTTCGGTAGCCTCAGGCGCGACGATGTCGAAGGTGGTGCGGATAGTCTCGAAGCCAACTGGGACGTCCTCGGAGACGCCGAGCGTCCCGGCGAGGTCCATCTCCCCCGCCACGGTGACCTCGATGCTTTCCGCCTCTATCCCCATGGCCTCTGCGACCATCTGACAGGTTACCTGGGCACAGGCTGCCAACGCTCCCAGCAGAAGATCTCCGGAACAGGCGACCTCTCCTGTACCGCCTGTGCCCGCATGGGCTTCGGCTTCGTAGACGGCGCGGCCTACATCCACTGAGCAGGAGATCGGGGTGTCCTGCTGACTCGCTTTGGCTTCGAGCGTTATCCGGGAAGATCCCGGCTCATCGCGGTACCTTTTCTTTAGCGGCCTCTGCACCGACCGTAGATCCATGATCGTCCTCCCGAGGTAGCGGCCCTACGGCAGCCTAATATAGCCTCTTACACCGAAAAATTGCGTACCACCCGCAGAACATGTGTCGCACACTCTCATAGCTATTCCGGTAGATCGTTTGGGGCCTGAGGCCCCGCAGGCATGACGGACGCTCTCATGCTTCTAGCCTTCCAGCAGGAGCGATTCAGGGTCTTCGACGAGTTCTTTGATGCGAACCAGGAAGCTGACCGCCTCGGCTCCGTCTATGACGCGATGGTCGTAGGAGAGCGCGAGGTACATCATGGGACGGACCATAACCTCGCCTTCGACGACGACGGGGCGCTCCTGGATCTTGTGCATCCCCAGTATCGCGACCTGGGGCATGGTGAGGATAGGCGTAGAGACTAGCGAGCCGAAGATGCCACCGTTGGTTATGGTGAACGTTCCCCCGCGCAGGTCTTCGAGTGTCAACTTGCCCTCGCGGGCTTTTGTGGCCAGGTCGGCT
>JAJNDJ010000116.1 GCA_021156345.1 Rubrobacteraceae bacterium
GCTCCGGCAGCTCCCTGACCTCTAGCGGAGGCAGGTTCTTGGTCGGCTCGTTCCATCCATCAGCCGACGCCTTGCTGCTCACGGTCTCGGTCATGCCTAAACCCTCCTTGTCTCCCTAACCTTGTGTGGCATGTTATTGAACCCGTTACATCATGTCAATCAGCATCACCAGGTATCCTTACTCCATTTATCTGCGCGTTACACGCTAGTTTGACGGGCCAAGCATCACGGTGATAGGTTGTGGGCGAAAAGTACACTTAGAGTCAAGAAACGTCAGGGAACGTCGTACCCGCCGCGGATACGACGTAGGAGGTAGTGTGACGCAGGCGACAGCACGGGGACTCGGCAGGTTGCGCGGCAAATCTGCTGTCGTCACGGGAGCTGCGAAGGGTATCGGAAAGGCGACCGCCGAGCTGTTTGCCAGGGAGGAGGCGCGCCTCGTCATCACCGACGTGGACGAAGCCGGTCTCTCCCGGCTGCGGGAACGGCTGGGTGGGTCTGGCGCGGAGGTCGAGGCTGTCGTAGGGGACGTCTCGGTGGTGGAGGACGCGCGACGCATGATAAGTACGGCCGTCGAGAGTTTCGGACGCATAGACGTGCTCGTGGCCAACGCCGGCATAATCCCGCTGAATACCATTGTGGAGGCGACGCCAGAGGACTGGGACCGCGTGATGGCCGTGGACGGACGGGGCATGTTCCTCACCTGCAAGTTCGCCGTCGAGGCCATGCTAGGGCAGGAGGAGCCGGGGGGTTCTATAGTCTGCCTGTCCTCGATCTCGGGTCTCGCCGGACAGGCCCAGCAGTCCACTTACGGGCCCGCCAAGTTCGTCGCGTCAGGGATCACCAAGCACCTCGCGGTCGAGTGGGCCGCAAGAGGCATCCGCGTCAACGCCGTGGCGCCGGGCACCATAGCGACCGAGGCCGTCGTTGAACTGCCCGAGGAGTACATAGCCCCGATGAGGGAAGCTCACCCGGCAGGGAGGCTCGGCGAACCGGCCGAGGTGGCGAACGCCATCCTCTTCCTCGCCTCCGACGAGGCCTCGTTCGTCACGGGCGCGATCCTCTCTGTAGACGGCGGATATATGGCGCGATGAGCCAGTCGGCTGTGTGAAGCGTGGTGAGAGGCTCGTGCGCTCGAGAGAATCCCAGAGGAGGACCTCATCATTGCGAGGTGTCCCCGACCACGAGACATGACAAGCTGATATGCTGACAAGCGGAGGTGTTAGCCGGAGCGTGCTGACATGCTGATAGGTGTAATCGCCGACGACCTGACCGGCGCTGCGGATGCAGGCGTCCAGCTCGTCCACGCCGGTTACCGGACCGCCGTGTTCTTTCGTGAATCTGAAGTATTCGCCGACGATCTCGACGCGGTATCCTTCGACACCGACTCCCGCAACATGCCCGCTGGCTTCGCCGCGAAGCGTGTTCTCGAGGCTGCGCACACTGCCCGTGAGGCACGTATCGTTTACAAGAAGCTTGACTCCACCTTGCGAGGTAACGTCGCCGCAGAGCTCGCCGCAGCATTGGGCGGTGCGGGGCGCGATCTCGCTGTCGTCGCGCCTGCCTTTCCGGCCGCCGGGCGTACCACCATCGGTGGAATCCAACGCGTCCACGGCGTCCCCGTCGACGAGACCGAGATGGCGAATGATCCCCATACCCCCGTTAGAGGGGCCCACGTCCCGAACCTGCTCGCTGAGGCGTTCTCGTCGGTGGGTCCGTTGAGCGTCGAGGACCTCGCAGACCCTGAGCGCGTACGCCTGGCTCTGGAGGAGAACGAATGTGTCGTCGCCGATGCGGACCGCGATGCTGACCTAGAAGCCCTGGTGCGGGCCGTGCCCGACCCAGCCCGGGTCCTCTGGGCAGGCTCTGCGGGGCTCGCGCTCGCGCTCGGGAGCGTATACCCTGGGCCTTGCGCGGGAGACACAGGCTTGCAAAGGGCCCGGGTCCGCCCTGTCCTCGTGGTTGTCGGCAGCCTGAGTGGCGTCGCGCGGGAGCAAGTGCGGCGGCTGGTCGGGGAGTACGGTGAGGTAGACGTGACCGTGGAGACAGGAGGGGCGGGCGCGCTGGAAAAGACTGTCGCTGCGGTGCGGGATGCGCTCGCGGGACGAGAGTGCGCCGTCGTTCACTCGCCCGAGGAGAGAAGCGCTTCCAGCGAATCAGTCCTCGGGTCGTTGGCCGAGGTGGTCGCGCTTCTCTCGGAAAGAGGGTTGTTCGAGGGGCTGGTCTTGACCGGGGGGGCAACGGCGGTCGGGGTGGCGCGGCGGCTCGGGGCTTCTGGGATCAGGCTCGATGGAGAGGTGGAGACCGGGGTCCCGATGGGCACCCTGATCGGACCCAGGCCATACCCCCTGGTCACCAAGGCAGGAGGCTTCGGCGCACCGGATACACTCGTAGGAGCAGTAGAGGCACTCAGCGGAGAGGAGAGGAACCCATGACACCGCCCCTCATAGCCGTGACGATGGGGGATCCGGCCGGGATCGGGCCTGAGATCATAGCCAGGACCTTCGACCAAGGAGATTTCCGGGAACACAATCGGGTCATCGTCGTAGGCGACGCAGGGATTCTGGAGCGGGCCGCGCGCCTGCTTGACCTGGCGCTGCGCGCAAACGTCGTCGCAGAACCAGAGGATGCGAGGTTCGAGCCTGGCTCCGTAGATGTGATCTCCGAGACAGACCTGCCTGGGGATCTACCATTCGGCGAGCTGGACGCACGGGCCGGCGATGCGGCCTTTCGCTACGTTCAGAGGGCGACGGAGCTGGCGAGCGCGGGGCGTGTCGGGGCGATAGCGACCGCGCCGCTCAACAAGGAGGCCATGCACCTGGCAGGCCACAAGTATCCTGGTCACACCGAGATCCTTGCCGAACTGACGAACACGAAAGACTTCGCGATGATGCTCGTCACAGACGAGTTGAAGGTGATCCACGTCTCGACCCACGTCTCTTTGAGGGAGGCCATAGAGCGGGCAAGACCCGAACGAGAGCTTGCCGTCATCCGTCTCGCCCACGAGTCGTTGCAGAGACTAGGTGTCGAGAGCCCGAGGGTGGCCGTCGCTGGCCTTAACCCCCATGCCGGGGAGAACGGGCTCTTCGGGACCGAGGACGCCGAGCACATAGCGCCGGCCGTGGCCGCCGCGGTGGAGGAGGGCATCGACGCGACTGGTCCGCATCCGCCCGATACCGTGATGATGCGGGCCAGGACGGGCGCGTTCGACATCGTCGTCGTCCAGTACCACGACCAGGGGCACATTCCAATAAAACTTATGGGCTTCGATACCGGAGTAAACGTGACGGTAGGATTGCCGTTCTTCAGGACAAGCGTGGATCACGGCACGGCCTTCGACATTGCGGGGACGGGGAAGGCCCATCCGGCGAGCCTCCGCGCCGCCCTCGACCTGGCCCGCAGCCTGGCCGGGGCCGAAGAGAGGAGTTAGAGGTGGAGTTCCCGAAAGTTGTCAAGATCAGGCAGAGGTTTCCCAGGCCGCGGGTCGAGAGTGTCGAAGCGGCGCTGCAGGAGCAGTTGGGTCGAGAGGAGATAGCTTCGGCCATCAGGCCAGGTATGACTGTGGCGCTCACGGCTGGGAGCCGCGGCATCGCGGAGATAGATGGGATCCTGCGCTCGCTCGTCACGATTCTCAAGGAGATGGGGGCTGAGCCGTTTATCGTGCCTTCGATGGGGAGCCACGGAGGTGCTACGGCCGAGGGGCAGGTCGAGATCCTCGAATCTCTGGGCGTCACGGAAGAGTTCTGTGGGGCGCCGATACGCTCCTCGATGGAGGTCGTAGAGCTCGGGGAGACGGAGCGTGGGGTGCCCGTCTACATGGACAGGATCGCCTCTCAGGCCGATGGCGTGGTACTCGTCAACAGGATCAAAGCCCACACGGACTTCCGCTCCAAGATAGAGAGCGGCCTCATGAAGATGGCCTCTATCGGGCTCGGAAAGCACGAGCAGGCGCTAGCGCTGCACGGCTACGGCGTCGAGGGCATCCGCGACTTCATGGTCGAGGTCGGAGACAAGGTGCTGGAGTCGGGCCACATCCTCTTTGGCGTGGCGACCGTCGAGAATGCCTACGACGAGCCTGCCATCATCGAGGCGATACCCGCGGCCCAGATCCACGAGCGCGAGGCCGAGCTGCTCGCCGAGTACATGCGCATGATGCCTGGACTGCCTGTCTCGAACATAGATGTGCTCCACGTCGACGCCCTGGGCAAGAACTATTCAGGCACCGGGATGGACACGAACGTGATCGGACGCTTCCGCATCCTGGGCGTCGAGGAGCCCGAGGCGCCCGCCGTGAAATACGTAATCGTCGGTGACATCAGCGAGGAGTCGCACGGCAACGCCCTGGGGGTCGGCCTGGCCGACCTGACTACGCGGCGCCTTGCGGACCAGATCGAACACAAGGCCATGAACGCCAACGTCGTCACGAGCACCTTTATCGAGCGGGCGAAGGTGCCCTGCTCAGGAACGCTGAAACCGAGGTAGTCGGGGACGCTGAAAGGGTGCGCTTCGACGCCGAAGGGCATTTAGAAGGGTTTTGAAGGAGGGGCTGTGGACTTCGCGTCGTTGGCGGGAGCGAGGATCGTCGATCTCTCACTGACCGTATCTGAGCGGCTCCCGGGTACGTGGCCAGGGCACATGACCTACGCCCACCACAACTGGAACTGGTTCGCCGAGGTCCATAGCCCAACAGGCAAGACCAGGAGCACCGACCCCTACCAGACCAACTTCGTCGTTATGGACGAGCACTGCGGCACCCACTTTGACGCCCCGACCCACTTCGTCCCGCCCCCCGACTCTGGCCTGGATCTCGCTGGACCCCTCGGGGATCAAACAGGGGAGAAAGTACCTCTCGAAGACCTGATGGGTCCGGCCGTCGTGGTGGACGTCCGGTTCCTGGCGGAGGAGGGAAAACCGGGGATCAGCCCCTTCATAACCGCCGGGCACGTAGAGGAGTGGGAGGAAGAGAACGGATCGCTCCGGGCTAGCGAGGTCGTGCTCTTCAGGACAGG
>JAJNDJ010000117.1 GCA_021156345.1 Rubrobacteraceae bacterium
TCGCCCTCTTCGACCATCTTCTCGACTCCCCTGACATGGCCTTCCACGCTCTTGAGCCGGCGTATCACCTCACTTCTGGTCTGCCTCTGCAACGCTTGCGCTACCTCCCTCTATCGTCGGATCTCCGCCAGTAGCTCCCTGACGACCGTGGCGTCGTGGAAAGGGATGTCCCCTTCAGGGAGGTGCTGGACCCTCTCGTGTCCCTTGCCGGCTACCACTACGACGTCACCGGCTCTCGCTGCCTCCAGCGCGCGCCGGATCGCCTTCCGTCTGTCGAGCTCGATGCTGGTCCGTGAGAGATCCGATCCGGCCTCGACCTCTCTTGCTATCTTCTCAGGATCCTCCGAGTAGGCGTCGTCCGTCGTAATGAGGCTCAAATCGGCGAGAAGCGAGGCCACCCGCCCCATCTTGGGACGCTTCGCCCCATCCCTGTCTCCGGCTGCTCCGAACACACAGATGACTCGCCCCCTGTTACCGGCTACCCCCCTGGCCACCCGCAGGACAGCATCAAGCCCAACGTCGGTGTGGGCGTAGTCCACGACTACCTCGAATCCGTACTCTCCGGCCGCCGCGACCTGCTCGAAGCGTCCAGGAACCTGTCCCATCCCTCGCACTGCGTGGCTTACCGCCGTTTCATCCGTCCCCACGGCAAGCGCGAGGGAGGCGGCCCCGGCGACGTTGAGCACGTTGTAAGGTCCGAGCAGCGGCGTCTCGAGCCCCAGGACGCCCTCGGAATGGTGGAGCGCGAAGCTCGTCCCGCTCCGGGTCGTCTCGACCTCGGCGATCCTGTAATCCGCCTCAGCCGTGCTTCCGAATGTACTCACGTCTTCCAGCTCGCCGGCCAGCCGCCTCCCGTAGGCATCCTCGGCGTTGGCGAGCCTAGGACCTTCCGTCATGTAGAAGAGCCCCCGCTTGGCTGCGTAGTAGGCCTCCATCGAACCGTGGAGATCCAGGTGGTCCCTGGTCATGTTGGTGAAGATCGCCCCCGCGAAGCGCATCCCGGCGACACGCTTCAGGGATAGACCGTGCGAAGAGATCTCCATAACGACCCTGCGGACGCCTGATCGGAGCATCGAGGCGAGCATACCTTGCACCTCTGTGGCCTCGGGCGTAGTGCGTACCGCGGTACGCACTACGCCCCTAGAGATTGTCTCGGCGGTCGTCATGAGTCCGCACTCGTCCTCACCGTGGGCGCCGGCGAGGATCGCATGCAGTACGTAGGAGGTCGTGGTCTTGCCGTTGGTACCCGTAACGCCGTAGACGTCCATGCTCCGCGAAGGATCGCCATTGACCTCCCTGGCCAACATCGCCAGAGCATCCCGTGCGTCAGCCACGACCGAGGTCGGGACACCAGGAACGTCGCTCTCAGCCACAACGAGGACGGCCCCGCGACGGATGGCCTCGGGCGCAAACTCCGTCCCGTCACGCTTGAAGCCAGGGATCGCGACGAATGCGAAGCCCGGCTCTACGCAACGGGAATCGTGTGTCACGCCCCCCACGCCTCGCACGCAGGAAGGGATCTCCGTCCCGAGAACCCAAGTAAGTTTTGCCCGGTCGAGGATCACGGCCCTAGTGTAGCAAGAGCCATAACGAGAACTTCCTGTAGATTTTCTCAAGAGAACACAACACACCGAAATATGCCTGAAATACCGCTGAAACAGTGTTGAAACGGCGCCGAAACACGCCCTGGTTTTCCGAAAGCGGGAATGTGGTAAAAGAATACACACGAAATAAGGGCCAGAATACGGTGACTCACAATATATGGTGTGCTACCCTACGCGGGTCATTTTTTACACGGATTTCACAATTGTGTCGATGTGCGTCCGGCTGCCGTCAGTTGATGCACAGAGGCGCAGGAGAGGAGATAAATGGCGACCCAGAACTCCATGATGCTGGCGGAGCGGACTGACGAGCTCCTGAATCGAGGGCGAAGTCAGGGCTTTCTCAGCACGGAGGAGGTCGCCAATCTCTTGCAGGAGGGGGATCTCTCGGTGGCGGAGGTAGAGGAGTTCTACGCCACGCTGGAGGAAGAAGAGATAACGATCGTGGAAGGCGAGGCGTCCGAGAACGGGGGGGGCCGGACTACGGTTACTGCCGCTGTCCATATCACTGAGACTCCTGCGGTCCAGATCGCCCACGCCGTAGCCACGGGGGATTCCATCAGGATGTACCTCGCTGAGATAGGGAGGGTGCCCCTTCTCACCCACGCTGACGAGATAAGGCTCGCCAAGGGCATTGCCAGGGGATGCAAGAGGTCCAAGGACCGCCTCGTCGAGGCCAACCTGAGGCTCGTGGTCTCCATCGCCAAGAAGTATCGCAACCGGGGCGTTTCGTTTCTCGACCTGATCCAGGAGGGCAACCTCGGGCTCATAAGGGCGGCCGAGAAGTTCGACCACTCCAAAGGCTACAAGTTCTCGACGTATGCGACGTGGTGGATAAGACAGGCAATAACCCGCGCCATCGCCGACAAGGGGCGGACCATCCGCATCCCCGTTCACATGGTCGAGAAGGTCAACAAGTACCATAGGACCCACAGACGTATGATTCAGACCCTCGGGCGCGAGCCTTCCGAGGAGGAGATCGCACGCGAGCTAGGCGTTTTCGTCGCCGAGATTCAGAGGCTGCAGGAGATCAGCCAGAGGTCCATTAGCCTCGCCACCCCCGTCGGCGACGACGACTCCTCCGAGCTCGGCGACTTCCTGGAGGACGCCGGCTCGGTGACCCCCACTGACGCCGTCTCGGAATCGCTGCTCAAGGCACATCTAAGGGAGGCGCTCGACGAGTTGCCCGAGAGGGAGCGCCAGATCATCGAGCTCCGCTTTGGGATGAAGGACGACCGCCCCCGAACTCTCGAAGAGGTGGGCCGCGAGTTCGACATCACGCGCGAGCGGGTCCGCCAGATCCAGATGAAGACCCTGAATCTGCTCCGCGAGCAACGCCGCACCCAGAACCTGCGCGAGTACCTCAACTAGGAACACCCTGGACACCCCGGAAGAGCTCCACGCGTTCGTCTGCGACGTGGCCCGCAGGGCTGGGGAGCTTCAGCTTTCGCGCTACCAGAACCCTGGCGAAGTAAGGGAGAAGGCCCCGAAGGACTTCGTAACCGAGGTGGACCTCCTTTGCGAGGAGTTGATGGTGAAAGCCATAGGGGAGCGCTACCCCGACGACGCCATCCTCTCCGAGGAGCGGGGCGGATCGGTCTCGGAAAGCGGGCGCACGTGGCTACTCGATCCAGTTGACGGCACCGCGAACTACATGAAGGCGAACCCCATGTTCTGCGCCTGCGTCTCCGTCATCGAGGGCGGCTCCGTTACCCACGCCGCCGTCGCCGCGCCCCGCCTCGGGGACCTTTACCACGCGAGATCCGGTGGCGGCGCCTACAGGGAGAGTGGAGGTAGAGAGACGCCCCTGCGCGTAAGCGATACGGAGAGGCTGGAGTACGCCGTCGCCGGCGCCGACCTCTCCCTGCACGGCGGTAAGCCTCAAGACCAGGGGGTAGAGAGAGTGCTGTTCGGAGCCTGGCAACTAAGGGCTCTTGGCAGCGCAGGGATCAGGGGCGCATGGCTGGCAGCCGGGTACCTCGACGTCTCCGTCGGCACCCGTAACACGGCCTGGGACTACGCACCCACGGTCCTCCTCGTCTCCGAGGCCGGGGGACACACCACAGACCTCTCGGGCGAGCCATGGAGCCTCTCCTCCGATGGCCTTATCGCCACCAACGCCGCCCTGCTCGACGAAGTCCTGGAGACACTGCACAGCGCCTGAGTCACGAATTACTCCGTGCTCCGAAGGCCCGATCCACTTGCGCAGAAGGCGCGTACTGTGGTAAACGACGCGAGACGCCCGGGAAGCTCCAAGGAGAAATCCGGTATCGGCCGCTGGTCAGGTTGACGCCTGACGGCCCCTTCGTCCCGCGATGAGGGCCAGCGACAGGGCTGCGAGGAGCATGGGGACTACGATGCCGAAGGCGGTGCCTATGCCGACCCTGTCGGCCAGGGCTCCCAGGGCGAAGGGAGCGACGAGCATGGCGCCTCCTCCCCCGACGGCGAGCCTCGCCGCGGCCGCATCGGTGTTGCCTGGCGCCGCAGCGATGGCCGCCGAGATGCCGAGCGGGTAGACGCCACCGATGCCGAGGCCCGTTAGGAAGAGGCCGGCCAGGACCAGGAGAGTCCCCGGAGAAAGCCAGAACAGCGGGAACCCGAGGAGCGCCACGAAGAGGGTCATGGCGAGGAGGACCGCCGGGGGCAGCGTACGCGCCAGGCGGCTGCTCGCGACCCGGCCAACGAGCATCGCGGCGAAGAAGGCGGTCAGGGAGGTTGCCGCGGCCGGGCGGGTCAGGCCGGTTCCGTCCGCGAGGAAATCCGCCCCCCAGTATCCGACGCACCACTCCGAGGCGACGCCAAGCGCCACGAGCGTCCAGAACGCCCAGTAGAGC
>JAJNDJ010000118.1 GCA_021156345.1 Rubrobacteraceae bacterium
CCACACCTCCCGCGAGAACAGGACGGGATTGCGCCGCTTCCCTCCGTAGGTGGCGACCGCAACCTTTGCTCCCTCCGCGAAAGCAGCCACGAGCCGCTCAACGGCCTCAGCGCCGACGAACGGCTGGTCCCCGAGCAAGACCACAGCGGCCCTCCCACCAGAAGCCCGAAGTCCGGCAAGGACCGACGTGGCCTGACCCCGCTCCCACTCCTCGTTAGCGACGGTCCTGACGCCGTATCGTTCGCAGACCTCGCTTAGTCTCCCTGCTTCCGCGCCGACGATGACGATTATCTCGTCGACGGGCGCTTCGCGCAGGTTATCGAGAACCGCTTCTATAATCGGCTGGGGTATCCACGTCAGGAGGCAACTCAGCATCGAGTTCGATCTCTCGAACCCTGTCGGGGTACGCCTCGATGAGCTTCCAGACGGCTTTGTCCCCGTGTAGACCTCTCAGATCCCCGAACGCTTCCAGGGAGAAGACGAAAGGATGGCCGAGGCGACCCCTGTACGAGCAGACCTCCGCCCACGGCCGTTCGTCTCTCCATTCCGCGAGCGCCAGGTCTATGAAACCAGGCAGCACGCCAGGCTGGTCGCCGAGGAGCAGAAAGAGGGCTTCGCAATCGTCTCCGGCGGCGTCGAGACCCGCCAGCAAAGAAGAGGCGCATCCCGTGCCGTAGGCTGTATTCTCCACCACCTCCGCACGGCCGAAGTCGATGGCATCCTGCAACTCGCCTGAGGCACGGCCAAGCACCACGACCGTCCTGTCGAGTGATGAGGCGTTGGCATTTCTGACGGACTGGCCGAGAAGGGTGGTATCCCCGAAAGGCAGGAGCTGCTTCGGAGGGCCGAAACGGCTGGATCTCCCCGCGCCAAGCACCACGCCGACCACGCTCATCGTAAGGAGACCCTGGCCGCGTACTTTTCCGGCTCCTGCTCGAAGGCCCGCTTGCATCCGGAGGAGCAGAAGTAGTAACGTGTGCCTTCGTGCTCGACGACGTGCCTAGCAGTAGCCACCTCGACCGCCATCCCGCAGACCGGGTCCACAGCTTCGTCGGGTTCTCCAGTCGATTCTTGCTCCTGTGCCCCTGAGAAGCTCGGACGCGACTCCGCGCGCAGCGACGAGATCTCAGCCATGACGGAGAGGGAGATGCCTTCCTGGCCGTTCGTGCCCAGCTGCAGCCCGGCAGGGGAGCGCACCACCGCGAGCTCTGCCTCCTGGAGCCCGCGCTCCCGCAGTCCTGAGAGTACCTGACCGGCCCTTCGGGCGCTCGCGACGAGCCCGACGTAAGGCAAACCCAGCCTTATCCCCGCTTCTACAGCGTCCTCGTCGAACTCGCCAAAGGTGGCGACGACCATCCACGAATCCTGTGGATACGGGACTTCTCCCGGGGTCAACATCGTGGTTGCATCCATCGTGAGCAGCCTGAAGCCAAGAGGCGGCGCTATCGCGGCGAGCGTGGCTGCTACCGGGGAGTCTCCAGCGACGATGAGGGTCGGACGGGGGAGGAAAGGCTCCACGTAGAGGTCAGCGGTGCCTTCGCTGGCGCACGTCATACGGGCCATGCGAACCCCGGGCTGGGCGGCCGCGGTGTCTGGGGTGACGCGTACGAGCCGTGGCATGCCTTCCTCGAGGGCAGTAAGGGCTTCCCTGCGGGCTGTCGGCCCGATGCACCCGCCTCCGACCCACCCGTCGAAGCTCCCATCAGCGAAGACGATTGCGCGGTCGCCTATGCGCGCCGAGGTGGCCGGCTCGGTGCGGACGACCGTGACCAGGGCGAAGGGACGTTCCCCGCCCGCAAGCTCTCCCGCCCGCCTCAGAGACTCGGCGCGACGGGCGAGGGAGTTCGGGTCCTGGCGTAGCATAGGTCTCAGGCCTCCACCCCGTGCTCGCGCATGAGCTGCCAGATCTTGTTCGGCGTCAAGGGCATATCTACGTTGCGCACCCCGAAAGGCGAGAGTGCGTCGACCACGGCGTTGACCACGGCCGGGGGCGAGCCCACCGTCGGGGACTCGGCAACGCCGCGGGCCCCGAGCGGGTGGTGCGTCGACGGGGTCACGAACTCGCCGAGCTCGTAGTTGGGCACCTCCATGGAGGTGGGGATCAGATAATCCATAAAGCTGCTGTTCAGGTGGTTGCCCTCTTCGTCGAAGTCGATGACCTCCATCAGGGCCGTGCCGATACCCTGCGCGAGACCGCCATGCACCTGGCCGTCCACGACAGTAGGGTTGATCCTGATCCCGCAGTCGTCCACCGCGATAAAGCGCTTTACCTCGACCTGCCCCGTACCCCTGTCAATCTCCACCACGCAGATGTACGCGCCGAACGGGTAGGTCATCTCAGGCGGATCGTAGTAGGTGACGGCCTCGAGGCCGGCCTCTTCTCCTTGGGGGACGTTCGTGTAAGCGGCGAAGGCGACCTCATCCATGG
This sequence comes from Rubrobacteraceae bacterium, assembly GCA_021156345.1. The sequence continues at coordinate 2,429 of JAJNDJ010000118.1, forward strand.
TCTTCGCCTGATCCGGCGAACCCTTGACGAAGAAGCGCCCGTCCTCGTACTCGAGATCTCCCTCTGCGGCTTCGAGGAGATGGGCCGCTATCTTCTTCGCCTTCTCGCGCACCTTGCGGGTGACTACAGCCGTCGCCGCGCCGCAGACAGGTGTGGAGCGGCTGCCGTAGGTGCCGAGCCCGAAGGGCGTATTGTCCGTGTCGCCCTCTCGCACCTCGACGTTCTCCGCGGGGATGCCGAGCTCTCCGGCCACGATCTGGGCGAAGGTCGTCTCGTGGCCCTGCCCCTGTGACTTGACCCCGAGCTTGAGGATGGCCTTGCCCGTGGGGTGGATTCTGAGCTCCGCGGCGTCGAACATCTCGATACCTGCTATGTGGCACTTCTTGCCAGGGCCGGCGCCCACGATCTCCGTGAACGTGGAGAGCCCAATGCCCATGATCCTGCCCTCTTCACGAGCCTGCTTCTGTTCTTCCAGAAGCTCTGAGTAGCCGGCGATCCGCAAAGCCTCTTGCAATGCGCCCTCGTAGTCGCCGCCGTCGTACTCCCAGCCCATGACGGAGACGTAGGGCATCTGCTCCTTCTTGACGAAGTTCTTGCGCCTGAGCTCTACAGGGTCCATCTCGAGCTCGTCGGCGAGCACATCCATCGTGCGCTCCATGAGGTAGATGGCTTCCGTCACCCGGAACGAGCAGCGGTAGGCGATGCCGCCTGGGGCCCTGTTGGTGTATACCCCGGTCGCCTCGGCATAGGCGGCTGGCACGTCGTAGCAGCTCGTGAAGATCGGGAAGAAGCCCGTAGGATACTGCTCCCCCGGCTGGGCGTGGGCGTCGAAAGCCCCGTGGTTCGCGAGGATGGTCGAGCGGGCGCCGAGGATCTTCCCTTCGCTGGTGGCCGCGAGCTCTCCGACCATGTGGTAGTCGCGCGCGAAGCTCGTGCTCATCAGGTTCTCCGAACGCGTCTCCATCCACTTGACGGGCCGGCCGAGCACGAGGGAGGCGACGGCGGCGCAGACATAGCCAGGGTAGATGGGGACCTTGTTCCCGAAGCCGCCGCCGATGTCGGGGGAGATTATTCGGATCTGGTGTTCTGGCAGTCCCGAGACGATGGCGAAGAGCGTCCTGTGGGCGTGCGGGGCCTGGGAGGTCAAGTGTACAGTCATCTCGCCGGTCGAGACGTCGTAATCGGCGACGGCCCCGCAGGTCTCCATGGGGGCGGGGTGGATGCGCGGATAGTACATCTCCTGGCGCACCTTTACCTCAGCCTCCTCGAAGGCCTTGCCTGTCGCCTCCTTGTCCCCCGCATCCCAGAAGAAGATGGAGTTATCGTCCTTGCCATCCTTGTCGTCGCGGATGACGGGAGCACCCTCATCGAGCGCCTTCCGAGAATCTATTACAGGGTCAAGGGGCTCGTAATCCACCTCAATAAGCTCGAGGGCGTCCTGCGCGATGTAGGTGTCATCGGCCACCACGAAGGCGACCTCCTGCCCCTGAAAGCGCACCTTGTCGGTTGCGAGCACGGCCTGGGTATCTCCGGCGAGGGTGGGCATCCAGGCGAGGCCCTGCTCGGCGAGGTCATTACCCGTGATGACCGCGTGCACGCCGGAGAGCTCCAGCGCGGCGCTCGCGTCCACACTCTTGATCCTCGCGTGGGCGTAAGGACTGCGCAGGATGGCCGATTGCAGCATCTGCGGTAGCCTGACGTCGTCGACGTAGTTTCCCTTGCCCCTGATAAAGCGCCCATCCTCCTTGCGAGGCATCCGGTCGCCGAGGGTATGTCCCTGCACCGCAGCCATTACGCGCCGACCTCCTGTGTACTGCCGTTTCTCGCTGCCCACTGGACCGCCTTGACGATGTTCTCATAACCCGTGCAACGGCAAAGGTTGCCCGAGATGGCCTCCCTGATCTCCGCTTCCGTCGGGTCGGGATTGCGCTCCAAGAATTCTGTGGCGGTCATGATCATGCCAGGCGTACAGAAGCCGCACTGCAGCCCGTGCTCTACGTGAAAGCCCTCCTGAACGGGGGTGAGATCTGTCCCGCTCCACAGCCCCTCGATGGTCGTCACCTCGTGGGAGTTGGTCCTGACAGCGAGCACCGTACAGCTCTTGACGGGTTCCCCATCCAGGAGCACCGTGCAGGCCCCGCAGTTGGAGGTGTCGCAACCCCAATGGGTTCCCGTAAGCCCGAGGGTCTCCCTTATAAAGTGGACGAGCAAGAGGCGCGGCTCGACCTCGGCCTCCAGCATTACGTCGTTGACCTTGACCTTCATCCTCACCTCTATACCTCC
>JAJNDJ010000119.1 GCA_021156345.1 Rubrobacteraceae bacterium
GTGATCTGGCGCAACTTCGACGCCAGGGTAACGGGCGGCCAGATGCGCGCGGATCGCGCCAGGATGGATTTCTCTTTTCCCGGCGAGTGGACCGCCGGCGTAGTCGGTGAGATCGAACGCCTGACGAACGACGCTCTCGCCGAAGAACGTCCTGTAAGGGTATACGAGCTGGAGCGCGAAAGAGCGCTCGCGAATCCCGACCTCATTCGTACCCAGGTCAACCTGGTGCCTGAGCGGGTGCGGCGTATTCGGATCGTGGAGATACAGGGTCTCGATACGCAGGCCGACGGCGGGACCCACGTCGCCAACACGCGCGAGGTCGGGAGGATAGACATCACAGGCCACAAGAGCAAGGGCCGCCAGAACAAACGGATAGAGTTCGTGCTCCGGTGAAATTCTGGAAGATCGTTGTCGTCCTCGCCCTGCTCCTGACCGGCTGTAGTGGTCCCCAGGCCGACCCTGACACTCAATCCCAGAGAACCCCGCAGACCTCCGGCACTCCCGCCGCGGTGAAAGATGAGACGACCTCGGGGCCATCGGGACTCCGCACACTGGTTATCGACGCTTCGGGAGGGGAGAAGGTAAGGGTGCGAGTCGAGGTGGCCGACAATATTTTCGAGCAGGCGCGAGGTCTCATGGACAGGACGATGCTAGGGGAGAACAGGGGCATGCTATTCGTCTACCCCGAAGAGCGGGAGCTCTCTTTCTGGATGAAGAACACCCTGATACCGCTCTCCATTGCCTTCATCGACTCGGAGAGTCGTATCATAGACATCCAGGATATGAAGCCCCTTGACGATGAACCGCCCAGCTACGTCTCGGCCGAGCCCGCCCAGTACGCTCTCGAAGTAAACCAGGGCTTCTTTGAAGAGCGGGGTGTGAAGATAGGAGACCGCGTGGAGTTGCCGGAGTAGGTAGCAGCTTCATTTTCTTTACCTCCTGACGCGCTGTAGACGGGTTCGAACTCTATATCCATGCAATCCAAGAGCGGGCTTGCTCTCACCCGGCGCTACTATCCCCCACCGGCCGTGCGGCTGAGCCTGAACCTCGCTCACTCAGCGCTTCGGCCACCCGAAAAGGGTCAGAGGCGACGACGGAGGCTGCGTAGAGTTCCATCGCCCCCATGTCCGAGGTACGGTTGGACGGGTCGCCCCGGTCCACGATGTAGACGACCGTTGGGAAGTCTGCCCAGTCCTCCTGCGCGGGACCGATCGGGGGCATGTAGAAGGCGACGTTGAAGGCGCGGACGCCGAGGTCTTCGACGTAGCCTCGCAGCAGAGCGCCGACCGCGCGGCCCAGGGAAGCGTCTCCGGGATCCTCCCCGATCACGACCAGTTCCTTCTCCTTGATGGGAGAGAGGCTCGCGAACGCGCGGACGCCTTCTTGCGGGATGCCGAGACCTAGAGAATCGTGGATGCGGGTGAGATCCACGAAGTAGTCTGAGTCGTGCTCCCGCTTGTAGGCCGAAGCGTCGCGGCGGAGGCGTTCGACCTTGGGGTAGTGGGAGCCTCGGGTTGCCGTGACCTGTGCGTGACCGTGGATGATGGAGCCGCCGGCCCGCCAGAGACAGTTCCACATCAGGAAGGGGTAGCGTGCCTCGGGATCGGTTTCGAATGCCTTGCGGCCCCATTCCAGGCCGACGGAGACGTAGCCAGCGACCTTCTCGGGCGTGAGGTGGAGCGGGTTATGGTCGTGGAAGACGACTACGCCGTGGAAGCCGTCGTACTTGGCTACGTTCGAGGCCGTGGTCGCGTGTTCGCCCTCCACGCGGCCGAAGATGTCGGCCGGCGTGCCTTCCTTTGGGTGGCAGAACGGGTCTCCCTCGGTCGCTGCTATCTCGCGGTCGAGGTGGAGGCTGATGCCCGTGTCGAGTGGACGGGAGGCCCGCAGCCCGTTGAAGAGCGCGCCCTCCAGGGTAATACGGTTCGTGACCTTCACGATGCGCTGGGCGGTAACGTGGTCCACCGAGCCGAAGGACTTCTCGATCCAGGCGTGCATTGCCTCCGGCGGGACGAGGCGCCCCGTCGTCGTGGAGACATCGAAGATGCGGTTTGCGATGGCGCGGTCTTCTGGGGAGAGGTCGGAGATCAGGGCCCGAAGGTCGGTTATCTTACGTTCGGGCGCCACCGGCTACACGGCCTGCTGTCCGGCGGACTTCAGGCCTGCGTAGAGGTTCTGGCGGTCGATCATACGCTCCACGTGACCCTCATAGCCTTGCAGTCTAGTCAACCTTCCGGCCTCACGTCCACCCTCGAAGGTGAGATCGGGAACACTTCACGACCACAGAGACGGGCGGGTAGCGCGTGGCTCTGCTCACGGTGCTCGGGCGGGAAAGCGGTATAGACTCAGGGTGATGCGAGTTTTCTAGTGCAGGAGAGGTCTTGGATAATTCGAACGGCGGTATGGGAGGTAAGACGGTTCTCTTCACCGGCAGCACCTCCGGTATCGGGAAGGCCGCCTAGTGGGCCGAGAGCGCGGGATTGAGGTCGAGAACCTCGTCAGGGAGTTCAAGAGGGGCCCGCGGGCCGTGGATGGGATAGACCTGCGTGTGGAGCCGGGTGAGGTCTACGGCTTCCTCGGTCCGAACGGGGCGGGTAAGTCGACGACCGTTCTGATGCTAACGACGCTGCTTCCGCCCACGAGCGGCACGGCTACCGTGGCCGGCTACGATATCGTACGCGAGGGGCCGCAGGTGCGGGCCTCCATAGGGGCGGCGCTACAGGAGGCTGCGCTAGATCCTTTCCTGACCGGCCGCGAGCACCTTCGCCTCCAGGCCGCACTGCACGGGCTCTCGCGGAAGGAGCGCAAGCGGCGTGGGCAGGAACTCCTGGAGCGCGTCGGGCTCGAAGACGCTGCGGACAGGAAAGTACGCGGCTACTCGGGCGGGATGAAGCGCCGCCTCGACCTCGCTCTCGCGCTGGTGCACGGTCCGCAGATACTCTTCCTCGACGAACCGACGACCGGTCTCGACCCGCAGAGTCGCAGCGCTCTCTGGGCCGAGGTCAGCAGGCTCGCGCGCGATGAGGGCGTCACTGTGTTCCTGACGACGCAGTACCTCGAGGAGGCCGACGTGCTTGCTGACCGGGTCGGGATCATCGACCGGGGCAGGATCGTCGCCGAGGACACGCCGGAGGCCCTAAAGGCCGAGATCGGACGCCCCAGCGTCGAGGCGACGCCCGCTGAGCGCTCGGAGCGCGACGCCGTAGTACGCGTACTTCGGGAGTTCGGAGAGGAGATCCCGGCCCAACCAGGCGCCGTGGCCGTCAGACTCTCCAGCGGGGCCGCTGGCCTCGCGGACGTGGTGCGCGCCCTCGATAGGGAGGAGGTCCGCGTCGCCAATCTCCGTCTCGACGAACCGAGCCTCGACGACGTCTTCCTTGCCAAGACGGGGCGCTCACTGGAAGGTGCCGGGGAGGACGAAGATGGTGGGATGGAGGAGGCGCAGGCGTGAAGTTCTCGACTTTCCTCACTGAAGTCCTGGCGATCGCACGCCGTTCCACAGTTCGCACCCTGAGGCAGCCCGCGGTCATCGTTCCTTCTCTACTCTTCCCCATGTTGTTCTTCTCCATCAACGCGAACGGCCTCGACGCGGCCTCGAAAATCCCCGGTTTCCCTACCGACTCTTACCTCGACTTCGCGTTTGCTTTCCCTCTCATACAGGCCTCTCTCTTCGGCGCGATCACGGCCGGCGCCGACCTGGCCCGCGACATCGAGAGCGGCTTCTTCGACAGGCTCTCGCTTACCCCGATGCGTCCCGTGGCATTGCTGGGAGGGATGCTAACCGGCGTGGTCACGCTCGGCTTCCTGCAGGGGGTCGTTTTCCTCGCGGTCGGGACACTTATGGGCGTCGACGTGCGTAGTGGGTTTTTCGGCATGGTCGTGATCGTGCTCCTTACCGTGCTCGTCGCCCTCGGGTTCGGCGGCATAGGGGCCATACTTGCGATAAAGACCGGTTCCGTCGAGGCGGTAGAGAGCGCGTTCCCGCTGTTCTTCGTGGCCATCTTTTTGTCGTCGATCAACCTGCCGCGAGACTTGATCGAGCAGGACTGGTTCCGCTTTATCGCGACCATCAACCCGATCTCCTACCTGGTCGAAGGCATCCGCAGCCTGGTGATCACCGGCTGGGACCCACGGGCTCTGATCCTGGGATTCGGTTTCGCCCTGGCGATAGTGGTTGTCGCCATCGGCGGGGCTGCGGTGTCGTTGAGGACGAGGGTGGCGTAGGGATGGGCGGCTTCTTCGATGTGGCCTTTGCCGTAGCGGGGCGCCAGATCTACAAGTACTTCACGAACCCCGCCTTCCTCGCCCCTGCGCTCTTTCCGCTGTTTTTCTTCGTCGCCTTCGCCGGTGGTCTGACGAGGGTAGCCGACGTGCCTGGCTTCGACTACGCGGCCGGCTACATCGCGTTCCAGTACGTGTGGGCCCTC
>JAJNDJ010000120.1 GCA_021156345.1 Rubrobacteraceae bacterium
CGGGTAGGCATCAAGATCGATGAGACTCGGCACGGAATTCGTTTAGATAGAGGGAATGGAGGATGCCTTGCCCCACGTCTACGTAACGGGTCACAAGAACCCTGATACGGATACAATCGCCTCGGCGATCGGATACGCCGAGTACAAGAACCTCGTCGACCCTGAGAACCACTACGTGGCGGCCCGGCTCGGTGAGGTAAACGCCCAGACAGGGTGGGCTTTGAAGAAGAGCGGGGCAGAAAACCCGGGTCTGCTGGAGCACATCATGCTGCGCGTGAAGGACGTCATGGCCGGGGATGTGGCCGTCGCCCGCAAGAACGACCCGCTGCGCAACGTCGGCCTTACCATGGCCAGGCGGAACATAAGCCAGCTGCCAATAGTGGAAGAAGACGGCTCCCTCACCGGGATCATCACGGAGCGGAACCTGGCGCGCATGTACGTGCGGGAGTCGCGCGGGGCTTCCACTTTCGCCGAGAGCCCTGTATCGGTCGGGGCCATGGCCGGGGTGCTCGAAGGCGAGCTCCTGGTCGGGGAGGAAGACCGTGAGTCCTCGGGCCAGTTGTGGGTCATCTCGATGAGCGTGGACTCGATGGGGCAGTCCATGGAGCCAGGCGACATCGTGGTGATAGGGGACCGCCCGAGGGGCCAGCGGAGGGCCATAGAGCTTGGCGCCGGCGTGCTCGTCGTCTCCAACGGGGTACGTCCCGAGGATGAGGTCCTGAAGGTAGCCAGGGAGAGGGGGACGGCCGTACTGCTCTCTCCCCTCGACTCGTACGTGACGAGCCGCCTGATACAGCTCTCCGTTCCCTGCTGGGAGGTCATGAGCGAGAATCCCCTAACCGTCAGACCCGACGACCTCGTAACGGAGATAACCGAGCAGGTGATGGAGGTCCACTACAGGGCGGCGATCGCCGTAGACGAGAAGAGGGTGCCCATCGGTGTGGTCACGAGGACCGACCTCCTCAACCCTAAACCGAGGCGCGTGCTCCTCGTCGACCACGCCGAGATCGGGCAGAGCGTAGCGGGCGTCGAGAAGGCCGAGGTCGTCGAGATCCTGGACCACCACCACATCGGAGACATCGAGACGGCCTCTCCCATCCCTGCCACCTTCGACCCCGTCGGCTCGACGGCCACCCTGATCATGGAGCGCTTCAAAGCGAGCGGTCTGAAACCCGAGGTGCCAACCGCAAAGATGTTGCTTGCGGCCCTCCTCTCGGACACGGTGATCCTGAACTCCCCGACGACCACGGACCGCGACCGCGAGGTCGCTCGATACCTCGAGGAGATGCTCGACCTCGACGCGAACGAGTTCGGGACGGAGATGTTCGAGGCCTCCTCGGACGTCTCTTCGCTCTCCGCAGAGGAGATCGTGGGCCGCGACGCGAAGGAGTACGGGACGAGCTCTGGAAACAAGGTGAGCGTCTCCCAGGTGGAGATCGTCGGTACCGGTCTTCTCGAGCGCAAGGACGAGCTAATTGATGCCCTGGAGGACCTGAAAGGGGAGAACGGCTACCTATTCTCGGCGCTCATGGTCACGGACATCATAGAGGGCGGCACCCAGCTCTTGTGCGTCGGAGACTGCTCCTACGTGCACCAGGCCTTCGACTCCCAGGCCCAGAACGGCGTAATAGATCTGCCAGGCGTGATGAGCCGCAAGAAGCAGGTGGCCCCCTTATTGCTCTCGGTCCTCTAGGGGACTCATGGCGAAGATACTGGACGGCAGGACAGCGGCGGCCGAGGTTCGCTCGGAGGTTGCCTCAGAGGTCGCCGCGCTTACAGAACGCGGCGTGCCCGTGCGGCTCGACGTGATCCTGGTCGGCGATGACCCTGCCTCCATCACCTACGTAGCCTCCAAGGAGCGCGACAGCGAGGAGGTCGGGATAGAGTCGAGGGTACACCGCTTCTCCGCTGGCGTCTCCCAGGAAGAGCTTTCAGGCCTCGTGGGGCGGTTGAACGAAGATAAGGCTGTCTCCGGCTTCTTCATCCAGCTCCCCCTGCCCGAAGGGCTCGACTCTATGACCCTGATCTCGAGCATAACCCCATCCAAAGATGTGGACGGCCTTAGCCCCGAGAGCGCAGGACGGCTCGCCGTCGGCCTGCCGAGCCTCCTCCCATGCACCCCGCACGGTGTGATCCAACTCCTGAAGCGTAACGGCATAGAGCTCTCCGGACGCGAGGCCGTGGTCGTAGGGCGCTCGAACCTCGTTGGCAAGCCGCTCGCACAGCTACTCCTGCGCGAGAACGCGACCGTCACACTCTGCCACTCGCGTACGCGGGACCTTCCCGAGGTCACCCGGAGGGCTGACATTCTCGTGGTTGCTGCCGGGAAGCGGGAGATGATCGGGGCCGAGCACGTTGGGGAGGGTGCGGTGGTCGTCGACGTTGGCATCCATCGCAAGCAAGGAGGACTCGTCGGGGACGTGTGCTTCGATGAGGTCGAGCCCAGGGCGGCCTGGATCTCCCCGGTCCCAGGAGGTGTAGGCCCCATGACCCGTGCAATGCTGCTCCACAATACGGTCATGGCCGCGCGGATGGGCCCGGGGAGCTAGCAGGGACTCAGCGGTGCTCCATGGTCGAGAACAGGGAGTTCAGCGACTCAGCGAGCGTGGGGTGGGCGAAGACGGGCTTGGCCAGCGATCAGGTCAAGCCCATCTGTGGCTCGATCAGGGCTGTTCTGCGTCCCGACCTGGCGAGCGCCTGGGAGAGTGGGACCCCGGCCTGCCCACCCCGATCACCACGGCGTCGTAATGCTGTACTGCCATAGAGGGAGACTCCTTCCTAACGGTGCTAGCCCCTGCTACCGAGCGCCCTATCGAGGTTATAGGCCGCGCTGATGAGGGTGAGGTGCGTGAAGGCCTGCGGGAAGTTGCCAAGCGCCTCGCCACGGTGCCCGATCTCCTCGGCGTAGAGCCCGAGGTGGTTAGCGTAACCGAGCATATGCTCGAAGATGAGGCGGGATTCCTCGAGCCGGCCAGCCCGCGTCAGCGCTTCGACGAGCCAGAAGGTGCAGAGGCTGAAGGTCCCTTCCTCGCCCATAAGGCCGTCCGCGGACTTCTGCACGTCGTAGCGGTATACGAGGCTGTTCGAGACGAGTCCTCCATCTTTCGGCGGCCGGTTGATAGCATCGAGCGTCTTGAGCATCCTGGGATCGCTGGGCGAAAGGAAGAAGACGAGGGGCATGATCAGGCTCGAGGCATCCAGGGTGTCACCGCCGTAGGACTGTACGAAAGCCTCACGCTCCTGACTCCAACCCTTCTCCATGATCTCCTCGTAGATCCTATCCCTGACTTCGAGCCAACGGTCGTGGTCGGCGGGGAAAGAGCGCTTGTCGGCGAGCCTCAAGCCCCTGTCCATGGCGACCCAGCACATGAGCCTGGAGTACACGAAATTCCTGCGGCCGTCTCTTGTCTCCCAGATCCCCTCGTCCTCGTTCTGCCAGTTGTCGCATACCCAGTTGATCAGGGCCCGCAGGTGGGTCCACAGGTCGTAGGAGATGGGGGAGCCGTGCTTGTTATAGAGGTAGACGGCGTCCATGAGCTCGCCGTAGATATCGAGTTGTAGCTGGTTGTAGGCGTCGTTTCCGAGTCTGACGGGACGCGAGCCGCGGTAGCCGTCGAGGTGATCCAGGGTCTCCTCCCTCAGGTCCTGGCGCCCGTCTATCCCGTACATGAGTTGCAGTGATCCGTCGGGTTTGGATCTCTGGCAGCGTGATCCCAACCAGGTTATGAACCCTGCGGCCTCTTCTGTGAACCCGATACGCAGGAGCCCGTAGATGGTGAATGCCGCGTCCCGGATCCACGTGTAGCGGTAGTCCCAGTTGCGCTCTCCGCCGACGCCCTCGGGCAGACCCATGGTTGGGGCGGCTACTATCGCCCCTGTCGGTTCGAAGGTGAGCAACTTCAGGGTCAGGGCAGAGCGGCGGACCATCTCGCGCCAGCGACCGGTGTAGGTGCATTTGGAGAGCCAGCGGCGCCAGTACTCGACGGTCTGCATGAAGATCTCTTCTTCGTCCATCCTGGGGAGACAGACTCCGCAGTCTTCTCCGGCTTCTATCTCCCTGAGCACGAAAACCGTGGGCTGTTCCTCTTGCAGCGTGAACTCGGCGGTGGTCCCGCTGTCTCGTTGTTCCAGGGGGAACGACGACGTCAGGCCAAGGCTGAGATCGGAGGTGTGGAAGGTCGCCCCGCCGGGGACGATTCTGGTCTCGTGCTCCTTGCGGGCGTAATCGAAGGCCGGGGAACACTCCATCCGGAAGGTCATCGTGCCGCGCACCACCTCGACGCGACGGACGATCTGGTGGCGCTTGTGGCCACTCTCCTGAGCGCCTATCGGCATGTAGTCCGTGATCTCTCCAACCCCGTCGGGCGTGAAGAACCGCGTGACCAGGACGTTGGTATC
>JAJNDJ010000121.1 GCA_021156345.1 Rubrobacteraceae bacterium
TACGCGCGAGGATTCCCCTCGGACTTGAGCCTCGCCTGGATCACGATACTCTGGACCAGCCCGACCGACATCATGCTGACGAGCAAATTGCTGCGCCCGTAGCTCACAAAGGGTAGTGGCAGACCGGTAACAGGCATCATGCCCATCGCCATCCCGACGTTTATGAGCGCGTGAAATGTCAGCATCGTCGCCACCCCAACCGCGATAAGCACGCCGAAGCGGTCGCGCGAAACGGTCGCGGCGTGCAACACGCGCCAGACCAGCAAAAAGAAAAGGATCAGTACGACCAGGGACCCTACGAAGCCGACCTTCTCCGCTAGGTTGGAGAAGATGAAGTCTGTGCGATCCTCCGGCAGATAGCCAAGGTCGCCGAGCGTCCCAGACGATCGGAGGCCTTTGCCCGTAAGCCCCCCTGAACCTATGGCCATCTTCGAGTTCTCGACTTGATAGCTCACCCCCGCCGGAACGCTCTGGGGGTCGAGGAACGACGTAAGGCGTGCTATCTGGTAGTCCTCCAGGATTCTGAGCTTGATGGCCAGATAGACTGCCACGCACCCCGCCGCGAAAAGTCCCCCAAGCTGGTACCACCTGGCTCCGCCCACGAAGACCACAGCAACGAAGATGGCCCCGAACACCATCGCTGTCCCGAGGTCTGGTTGCGCGAGCACGAGCAACACTGGCACGGACATGATGCCGAGCGCCTTCAGGAAAGTCATGTTGTGCGCAAAACTGCTCTCGGCCACGTAACCGGCGAGCACCACGATCGAAAGCGGCTTGGCGAACTCCGAAGGCTGTACCTCGACGGGCCCGACCCCGATCCAACTCTGCGCCCCGTTGACCGAGAAGCCTGCGGCGAGCACGGCCACCAGCATCACGATCGTCGCCCCGTAGACGAACCTGAGGCGTCGCCCAAGCCACCTGTAATCCAGCAGCGCCAGTACGATGGCGCCGACAAGACCGGCAACGAGTCCGAGGGCCTGGTTGACGGCGTAGAGTTGCCTGTAGTCCGCCTCGGCAGCATAGATGGCGAGGACCCCGATCCCGCCCAGCGCCACAGCGATGAGGAAAAGGAGCACATCTGAGCGGCGTAGACGATGCGCGATGCTTACCTTCTCTTGGTTCTTGCCCCTGGAGGCGGGGACCGCTGGACTGGTCCTTACGGCACGCATAACCCAAAGATACAGAATCTTCGCGCGTTCGGCAACGCAGCCGCTACCAGGCCTTGACCGACACGTGCAGCCCGCACGGGAAGCGAGTCCTAGCATGTGGTCGACGCGGAGCGTGGCGGGTATACTGTTGCCTCGTGGGGTGCATCTTGCACGCCCCGCGTAGCCTGAAAAATTCAAGGAGATCGAGATGTTTGCGGTTGTAAAGAGCGGTGGAAAGCAGTACAGGGTGAAACAGGGCCAGGAACTCGTCGTCGACCGCCTAAAGGGTGAGGTAGGGGACTCCGTAGAGCTACCTGTCGGCTTCGCAGTCGACGAAGGTGGGTTCGACCTCGGCGAGAAGAAGGCCAGGGTCGAGATCCTGGACCATCTGCGGGGAGACAAGATCCACGTCTACAAGTACAAGGCGAAAAAGGATTACAGGAAGAAGACCGGGCACAGGCAAGAATTGACCAGGGTAAAGGTGTTGGAGGTATCTGATGGCTCATAAGAAGGGCGGGGGCTCCTCGCGAAACGGCCGCGACTCGGCCGGCAGGAGGCTAGGAGTAAAGGCGTACGGTGGCCAGGTGGTTACCGCAGGGAGCATCATCGTGCGCCAGCGCGGCTCGAAGGTGCACCCGGGACAGAACGTCGGCAAGGGCTCGGATGATACACTTTTCGCCAGGGTCTCGGGCAGGGTCGACTTCGACCGGTCTCGGGGCAAGAGCGTAGTTAGCGTGATCGAGGAACCCGTTCTCCAGGAGGCCACGGCCTGACCATCGTCCGTTACGGGGGTCTTTAGCCCCTTTGCAGTTCGTAGATGAAGCCAGCTTCATCGTCCGTGCGGGTCGCGGGGGCGACGGCAGCGTCTCTTTCAACCGCGAGAAGTACAAGCCGCGCGGCGGCCCCGACGGTGGTCGCGGAGGCGACGGCGGGGACGTGATCCTGCGCTCCACTGAAGACCTCTCAACCCTCGAGCCGCACGCCTACCGCAACGTCGTGAATGCGGGCCGTGGCGGGCACGGTTCATCCAACAACAGGGCGGGCGAGCGCGGCAAGGACGCGGTGCTCGAGGTCCCCGTCGGAACCCAGGCCTTCGATGAAGACGGCCTCCTGGCCGACCTCTCGGAACCGGGAGAGACTTTCGTCGTTGCCACCGGCGGCGAGGGCGGACGCGGCAATGGGTCCTTCGCGACTTCCACCCGCCAGGCGCCGGCATTCAGGGAGAGGGGTCTGCCAGGCAAGGAGCGTGAGATCCGTCTCGAGCTCAAGGTCCTCTCGGACGTCGGCCTCGTCGGCCTGCCCAACGCGGGGAAGTCTTCGCTGCTCCGAGCGCTAAGCGCCGCCCGTCCGAGGGTGGGCGACTATCCTTTCACCACCCTCTCGCCCCAGCTCGGGGTCGTGGACGAGAAGGCTTACCGCGGACGGTTCGTGGTAGCAGACATCCCTGGCCTCATCTCGGGGGCCAGCGAGGGCAGGGGCCTCGGCAACCGCTTTCTCAGGCACGTGGCACGGGCCAGGCTACTGGCGCTCGTGCTCGATGCGAGCGAAGACCCCGATGGGGCCGAAGGCACGCTGCGGGCCGAGCTCCACGCCGCCAGGCTCTCGGAGAAGCCCACGGTCGTGGTCCTGAACAAGGTCGACCTCCTCGATGAGGAGCTCAGGGCGTACCTGCGGGAGACCTTTCCGGATGCCCCTCAGGTCTCCGCGACCACGGAGGAAGGTGTCGCAGCCCTGCGCGACACCTTCGAGCGGAGGCTGCGCGAGATGGGTGAGCACGCCGTTAGTGAGGTGCCTGAGCGTGAGCATCGTGTCTTCAGGCCAACCTGGAAGGGGGTCAGGGTCGAGCACGAGAACGGTGGCTACGTCGTCTCCGGGGAGGGCGTCGAGCGGCTCGCCCTCAAGACAGACTGGGGCAACAGGGAGGGCATCGAGCGCTTTCAGCACGAGCTGCAGAGGATCGGAGTACTTGGAGCCTTGCGGCGGGCCGGTGCGGTGCCTGGCGATGAGGTCAGGATCGGCGAGACGGTATTCGACTTCCAGTGAGGTGGGCGTGAGGATAGGGATCTTCGGCGGAACCTTCGACCCTGTGCATCAGGGGCACATGATCGTCGCAGAGCAGGTCATGACCGAGCTCGACCTGGGGCGCGTCGTCTTCGTGCCAGGCGGCATCCCGCCGCACAAAGAGGCCTCGAGCGTCAGGGCTGCAGCGCCCGACCGTCTCGCCATGGTCGAGGCGGCCGTCGAGGGGAACGAGCGCTTCAGCGTTGACAGGGTGGAGATCGACGCCGGTCGTCCGATGCACAGCGTCGAGACCGTGAGGATCCTCAGGGAAAGCGCGCCCGAGAACGACTGGTATTTCATTACGGGCGCAGACGAGGTGTCGAACTTGCTCGCGTGGAAAGAGCCTGACAGGCTGCTCGAGCAGGTCGTCATGATCGCCGCGACGCGGCCTGGTTACGACCTCTCCAGGCTCGACCACCTCGAAGCCGCCCTGAGGAACTTCGACAGGATCTTCCCCATCGAGTGTACGAGGGTCGACATCTCGGCAACCGCGATCCGGCGCAGGATGTTACAGAGAAAGAGTATCAGGTACCTGGTGCCTGAGAGGGTGCGTGAGATCATCGAAAACAGGAGGCTCTACAGAGGAGATGGAAGTCGAACGGAAGGAGGACTCTTGAAGGAGGAGATCCGGTGAGGCGCGACGAGTCCGTCGCCAGGCAGGAGAAGTTCGCGACCGAAGGCGAGGCGCTTACATACGAGATGGCCACCACGGCCGCCCGCGCCGCGAGCGAGATGTTCGCAACTGACGTGACCCTGATAGATCTGAGGGGACTCGTCTCCTACGCGGACTATTTCGTGATAGCCAGCGCCCAGACAGAGCGCCAGACACGCCGCGTGGCCCAGGAGGTCATAGAGCGCATGATCGAAAAGGGACACCGTCCACGCACCAAGCGCCTCGACGAGGGGACGGCCTGGATCAGCCTCGACTTCCTCGACGTCGTGGTGCATATCTTCACCGAAGAAGCCCGCGACTACTACCGCCTCGAATCCCTCTGGCGCAGCGCCCCCCAGGAGCGCTGGCAGGAGTAGCCGGACTTACGTTGACACCCCCAGGGACGGTGCATATACTCTGACGAGCTTTCCGGGGCCGTAGCTCAGCTGGGAGAGCGCCGCGCTGGCAGCGCGGAGGTCAGGGGTTCGATCCCCCTCGGCTCCACTCTCCGAAGTGGCTTACCTATCGGGAATGAAAAGCCCCCAGTACGAAACGTGGGGGCTACTACACCAACTATTACACCAACGCGCTACGAAAACGCCTCTTCCATAGCTGCCACGGCGCTATCCTGCATGTTCGGCAAGACGTGAGAGTAAGTATCGAGCGTGATAGCTATGCTGGCGTGCCCTACTATCTCTGAAACGATCTTCGGGTTCACATTCTATAGCAAGAGGATCGTGGCGGCGGTGTGGCGTAGCTGATGAAAGGTCATGTGGGGAGGCCGGATCGCAAGAGCAGCGGCGCGAAAGACCGCTTTCTGAGGTTCGACGGGTTGATTAGCGTCCCCTTCGCTGTGCAGAACACGAAACCGTTATCCTCGAAGAGGTCGCCTAGCCCGTCGATCTCTTCGAGTTGACGTGTCAGGTGCTCTCTGAGAGCTTCGGCGGCGTCCTTGGTGAGCTTGACCGTCCGCCTGCCCTTAGCTGTCTTGGTGGGGCCAATGAGGAGCTTCCCACCGTCCTTCGTGATCGTGCGCCGTACTCTGAGCGTCTTCTCTTCTATGTCCACGTCTTCCCAACGCAGC
>JAJNDJ010000122.1 GCA_021156345.1 Rubrobacteraceae bacterium
GGTTGCGAGCCGGAAGAAGAGGTCGTCTTCGCAGCCAGGACCGGGAGGGACGGACGGGAGCTCACAGGCGCGTTGTTGCGCGCCGCGAACGTCGATACCTTGCTCATTGACACGGGATTCCCGCCACCCGAAGAGGTGTTTCCCGTACCAGAGTTGGGAGTTCTCGGAGGCTGCCGTGCGGAGCCCATGCTGAGGCTCGAGATCCTGATGGAGAGTTTGCTCGCGGAACACGACTCTCTGGAGGATGTGAAAGAGGCGCTCGCCGCCGAACTGGAGGACGCGCGGGGCAGGGGCTACGTGGCGCTCAAGAGCATCGCCGCTTACAGGACTGGCCTGGACGTTCGGGAGTGGCCCAGCGAGGAGGCCGAAGAATCGTTCCTGGAGTACGGGCGGGCTGCCGGACCTGGCCCTGCGCGCCTCGCACACAAGCCACTCCTGGATACCCTGCTGCATGTCGCGTTCGCTCAGGCGGCCAGGCAGGAGATTCCGCTCCAGTTCCACGTCGGCTACGGCGACGCCGACACCGACCTTCTGCTCGGCAACCCGCTCTACTTGCGCCCTATCCTCCAGCGGTCCGACTATCGCGGCATGCCCGTGGTGCTGTTACACGAGTGCTACCCCTACACCAGACAGGGGGGCTACCTGGCTGCGGTCTACCAGAACGTCTACCTGGACCTCTCCTACGGCATCCCGTTGCTCGGCTACGGCGAGATGCTCTCCTTCACCCGGCAGGCGCTCGGCGTCGCCCCGAGCTCCAAGCTCATGTACAGCTCAGACGGCATCGGCGTGCCCGAGCTGCACTGGATCAGCGCTATGGACGGCAGGCGCGTGATCGGCGAGGCACTCGGAGAGCTCGTGTCTCGAGGAGAGCTAGACCTCGCCGCGGCAGAGGCCGCCGGTGAGGACGTGCTGCGTGCGAACGCGACACGTCTGTACGGGCTCTAGCTCGCGAGAGCCAGGGTAGGGCAGGAGGTGCGTGAGCGTGCGCAAGGGGTTATCCTACCCGCCAGAGCCTGATCGAGGCTCCTAACCGAACACGGAGGGGAGCTTTGTACCGACAGACGCGGGTGCTTGGTGTGCTGCTCATTCTTCAGTTGGGCGCGATGGTGGGGATCGGCATCTGGTTGTTCGCCAGCATCGACTGGGACACGATAGTGAATCTTTCCAACAAGCCGGGCCAGATTCGGCTCCAAGCCACTGACAAGGCCGAGGTGAAGGATCTCAAACGGGCGATCCTGTTCGCGGTCTATTTTTTCGCGCCCGTGGTCCTGTTGCTCCTGGCGGGCCTCGGCTTCGTGCTGCTCAGGCGCCGCGGGTGGATGCTGGCTTCGGTCGCGCAAGCCCTGATCATGCTGTCCTGCCTGTTTTTCTACGGCGCTTCGCGTCCCTGGTTCGCCTACCCCATAATCGCCTACTGCATCTTGATGATCCTGCTCCTCAACTCTCGCAGCGTGCGGGCGGTGGTCCAACGCAGAGAGCTGACGCCGGCGGAGGCTAGACCGGAGATCGCACATGACGAATGAGGAGAGCGTGGACGCGAGGACCGCTGAGGCACTGCTGCGCCGCTTCGAGCCGGTGATCCGGTTCACCAAGGGCGAGTGGTTCTACCCGATGGACTGCGAGCCTTACGTTGACGCCTGCAGCCTCTGGGTCCGGCGTCCGGGCGAGGACGCCCTCTGCGTAGTTCCGGCCGGAGAGCTCACCCTGGAGAGGCTAGCCCAGCAGCCGGATGACACCACCGGCGCCGTACACTACCTCAAGATCCCCAACCCCAAGGAAGACGAGAATCAAGGTCGCCGGGCGCGCCGGCGGGCGAGGCGCTCGCACACGAACCCTGATTGGCCCAGGGAGACTTTCCGGGCCGGGAGGGGACGCCTCGCGCGCGTCGGCTACATTTCGAGGCTGGCGGACGCGCTCTTCTCGTTGGTGCTCTTGGCCAGGGGCAGGGTTCCCGGCGGAGACGTGGAGGGGGGGCGCGTCCTGTACGGCCGCTTCATGGAGAAGGAGGAACACTTCAGGTACCACGGGCACGTGGTTAGGCAGGACGGTTGGATCGTCTTGCGGTACTGGCTCTTCTACGCGTTCAACGACTGGAGGAGCAACGTCTTTGGCGCCAACGACCACGAGGCCGACTGGGAGAAGATATTCGTGTTCCTCTCGGAATCGGAGTCTGGCGAGGTAAGGCCTGAGTGGGCGGCCTACGCCGCGCACGAGGAGACCGGTGACGACCTCAGGCGCCGGTGGGACGACCCGGAGCTGGAGAAGATCGGCGAGCATCCTGTGGCGTACGTCTGCGCCGGCTCGCACGCGACCCGATACTCCCGGGGCGAGTACCTGACCGAGCTCGCTTTCCCCCTGCCGCGGGCGTTCGCCGTGGTCAGGAGGGTCGCGCGGCGATTCTGGTACGTAACGCTGCGCCAGTACGCCGACGAGGACTACAGGGAGAAGCCCTACGAACAGTTCACCATCCCCTTCGTGGATTACGGGCGCGGGGACGGGCTGTCGGTCGGACCCGGACAGGACATGGAGTGGGACCCCCCGCGCCTCATGAACCCGTTGCCATCGTGGGTCTCGAGGTATCGGGGACTGTGGGGTCTCTACACCCAGGATCCCTTCGAGGGCGAGGACGCCCCGGCGGGGCCGATGTACGACCGCGACAAGACCATAAGCCGCGAGTGGTTCGACCCCGTGGGCTGGGCAGGGCTCGACAAGGTGCCGACCAGGACGGAGCAACTTGGCGTCATCACCGGGCGTCAGGCGGAGATCGAAGAACGCCGGGATCTCCTCCGCTCCGAACTGCTGGAGAAGAGCAGCAGGCTAAAGGCTCTGGGCATGGACGCCGAAGCCACGCGCGACCAGTCCCACTTGAGCAAGCTCCACGAGAACCAGATGCGGCACATCGAAGAGCTATCCAAAGAAGTCGAGACGCTGCGCGCACAACTATCCGACGACGAAGTCCTCGCCGAGTCCTTGAAGGATCATGCCGAACGCTTGAAAGACGGCCAGCGTCCTCCCGCCCGCGCGCACATCGTGCACCCCGCGCGCCCCGTCTCCGAGGCCGAGACCCGCGCCGGCAGGGTGGCGCAGCTGTGGGCCTCGATCAGCATCGCGGTCGTGCTCGTGACGCTCATCCTCATCATCGCCTACCAGAGGCAGGATCTGCTCTCCGCGCTCGTCTTCGCCATCGCCATGTTCGCGTTCATCGAGGCCGGTTTCAGGAGGCGACTAACCAGGTTCATAGTCAGCGTCAACGTCGCGTTGGCGATAGTGGGCGCCCTGGTCATCCTTGAACATTACTTCTGGGGGATCATCGTCCTCGCTGTCCTGGCCGTAGGACTCTACATCCTGTGGGAGAACCTGCGGGAGCTCGGAAGGTAGCGCCCGAAACCGGCTCTACGGAGCTGGAGTATCGAAGGAGTGAAGTAGCGCGGTTCAGGAATCGTTCATGCGTCGAGTACCACGTCAGATAAGGGACTACCGATGCAGATTAGGCGCAGGCCTTTCTCCAGCTCCTCGTCACCGATGGCGAAGGCCATGTCCTGGTCGATCTCACCCTCCAGGCACTTCTGTATGCAGGTCGTGCATGTGCCGCTGCGGCAATCGTAGGGTAGATGGAGGCCAGCGTCCTCAGCCTCTTCCAGGATGTACTCGTCTTCGGCCACGTCTATGGTTATGCCGCTCTTCTTGAACGTTACCTTGTGGGTCTTCGCCACCGTTCGCTCCCATGGGATTATGCTTGCAGGTCGTGTGTTATGCCCCGTTCTAGCACATCGATGGATCCACGTGTCTGATCGCGATGGGAGTTCTGCTTCTGGTGATACTCATACGACCTCGAAGTTGGCCATCATCATCATGTCCTCGTGTTCGAGGTTGTGGCAGTGGAAGGCGTAGCGGCCCCTGTAGCCGTCGAAACGGACGAGCACACGCGCCTCCTCGCCCGAGGTAAGGTCCACGGTGTCCTTCCAGCCGGCGTCCGTTGGCAAGGGATTACTGCCGTTGCGCGAAAGCACCTTGAAGTGGACCAGGTGGAGGTGTACCGGGTGCGCCCCGGGGGCCGCTCTCAGTTGCCAGACCTCTGTCGACCCCAACTTCGGCCTGGCGGCCATACGCTCCGGGTCGAACGGCTCGCCGTTGATACCCCACATCGTCCTGCCGCTGTCTGCAACCCTGGTAAAGCGAAACTCGCGCGTGCGCCCGGCGCTTGACTCGTTGAGCCCGTCGAATTCTGCCATGTCCGAAAGTCGGCGCGGTACCGTGCTATCGTCGTTCTCTTTGCGGGCTACGCGGATTCGCATTACGTCTGCGGTCTTTCCTTCGCCCATGCGGTTCCTTAGCGTGATCTCATCGCCAACACTGTACTTCGAGAAATCTATGACGACGTCGAAGCGCTC
>JAJNDJ010000123.1 GCA_021156345.1 Rubrobacteraceae bacterium
GCTGCGTGGTCCGAGAGGTGCGCCATACGCCCCACACGAGTCGACTCAAGACGAGGGGCGGAGCGTGGTAATTGCGCGTCGTAATTAGGGCCGGGGCTCCAGGATCGCGAAGCGGTTGAGGTCCCAGTGTGGAAGTAACGAAGGCGGTTAGATGTCCGATACGCTTACTACAACACTACCGCAACCCTGCAAGGGACCACGGGGATTGTCGGCGCTCGGCGGCGCTTGCCGCGGCCCGAACGCCGCTAAACAACGGCTTGCAGCTACACATAGGAGTCGACGTCAGGACGTGGGAATGATAATCATGGTGTCCCCGGTTCGAATCCGGGTCCCGCCACTCAAGAAAATCCTGCAAATAGCGGGAAAATGAGAGTTCTGGTGGTGCTGCCGGAGCCCTTTGTCAGAGGCGTGTCAACAGCCGGATCTAGAAAAGGCCTCATCTAGTGCGGCTCTCGCGGAGTCTTGCATGCCTTCTGTGGGGCGGGTGTAGATGGCGAGGGTCATCCTGTTATAGGAGAGATCTGGACCGGCGAAACTAGGGCGGCGTGATGGCCGCCTTGGCTAAGGTCGATGTCCACCACGGTGCGCCGCATTGCCTGCTTGGGCTCTTTGACACGGTAGCCGGAGGCCTCGCCGACTGGTCGGAGTTCGATGCGGAGGCCGAGCGTAGGGACATCGAGGTCCGTGGGCTCTCCCGCGAAGGCCGACCGACCCTCGATCGACGCCACGGTCCTGGTATCTACCGGAACCTGCGGAAGAACTGGCGGATGTCGCTGACGAGGAGGTCGGGTGCGTCGTGGGCGGCCCAGTGGCTGCCGCGGTCGAACTCGCTCCAGGAGACGATGTTGGTGTGGTCGCGTTCGGCGAACCTGCGGATCGGCCGGAAGTCGAAGGCGAAGCTCGCCAGGCCGATGGGCGCGGTGGTCGGCCCGGTCGGGTGCTCGGCGTGCTTGTTCTCGTAATAGAAGCGGGCCGCCGAGGCCGCCGTGTTGGTCAGCCAGTAGATCGAGGCGTTGGTCAGGATCTCGTCGGGGCCGACCACCTCCCCGAAGAGCTGGCCGCTCCAGGCGAGCTGACCGGCGGGCGAGTCGGCCAGTGCGTGGGCGATGGTCTGCGGCTGGGCCTGCTGTACCTTGTCGTGGACCGCTCTTTCGACGAAGCCCTGCAGGAACTCCAGGTATTGCAACTCCTCCTGGGTCAGACCCTCGAACTCGGCCGGGTCACCGGAGGGGAAGGAGAAGATCTGGTTGACGTGCACGCCGATCACGTGACTGGGGTCGAGGCGTCCTTGTATGGGGGCGACGATAGCTCCGGCGTCGTTGCCGTGCGCGCCGTAACGGTCGTAGCCGAGCCGACGCATGAGCTCGGCCCAAGCCTTCGCGGTGCGCCGGGCATCCCAGCCCGCCTCGGTAGTCGGCCCGGAGAAGCCGAACCCCGGAAGGGACGGGATGACTACGTCGAACGCGTCGGCCGGGTCGCCGCCGTTGGCGCGCGGGTCGGTGAGCGGACCGATGAGGCCGAGGTACTCCACCACCGTGTTGGGCCAGCCGTGGGTGAGGATCAGCGCCGTGGCGTCTGGCTCGGGCGACCTCACGTGCAGGAAGTGGATGTTCTGACCGTCTATGGTGGTTGTAAACTGCGGGTAGGAGTTCAGCTTCGCTTCCCATGCCCGCCAGTCGTAGCGGGTCCGCCAGTATTCGACCAGGTTCTTCACGTAGTCGAGCGGGACGCCGTACTCCCAGCCCGGAGGGACCGGACCGGCCTGGGGACCACTCGCGTCGAGCGGCAACTCGTTGGCCCAGCGCGTACGCGCCAGCCGGTCGTGCAGGTCGTCGAGGTCGGTTTGGGGGATATCGATCCGGAACGGCCGGATCTCGGCGCCCGCTTCGCTCGGGTTGCTCGCAGCTGACACAGCAAACTCCTTTCTCCGCAGTTCGCGTAATGGACGCTAGCGGAACAAATTACTCTGTTCCGCATTATAGCAGAACGGAACGGTTTGTTCCACAGTATAATGGGTGATATGGATGCAAAAAAACCTGTGCCGTTGAGCGGCAGGAAGGCGCAAGCGGCGCGCAACGACCGGCTCATCCTCGATGCCGCGCGGGACGTGTTCACCGCTGATCCTAGCGCTCCGGTCTCCGATGTGGCCGAGCGTGCCGGGGTGGGCATCAGTGCCCTGTATAGGCGCTACGCTAGCAAGGAGGATCTCCTGCGGCGGCTATGCGCTGAAGGTCTTGGGATCTACATCGCCGCCGCCGAGGACGCCCTGGCCGACGAGGGCGACCCCTGGAATGCTTTCACGGACTTCATGCGCCGCGTCGTGGACGCCGACACCCACTCTCTGACGCTGCGACTGGCCGGAACCTTCACCCCAACCGACGAACTGAATCGTGAAGCTGCGAAGGCCCAGAAACTGAACGTGCGGCTTTTCGAGCGCACCAAGGCCGCAGGCGCCATTCGCTCCGACATCGAGATGGGTGACATCTCCATGTTACTCGAGCAATTAGCGGCCATCCGCGTGGCCGACGAGGAGCGGACCCGACAGCTTCGCCACCGGTACCTGGCGCTGCTCCTCGAAGCCCTGCAAGCTCCGTCGGGGTCCCCGCTGCTCGGCCCTCCACCGAGCTGGGAGGAGATCAGTCAGCGCTGGCAGACCTGACTTTTCCCCGCTTACTCGCCGCCTTCACGATCCACACGCAGAGAGACGTATTACTTTAGAAACCCCAAACTCCTGGGGCCAGGTCGCCATGGCCCGGCCCGTGCGTATAGTTATGGTGTATGCAGACACCGATCGAACAGGGAGGTTGCGGATGATAGAGGAGATCATCGGGCGGCTGCCCAAGCTGACCGAGTCTCAGCTCGGGCGCCTCGAGGATGAAAGCCGGCGCGAGCGCCAGCGTCGCGCTTCATCTCCCACCGGCGGGGAGCAGGACGCTTCCCATGTCCAAGAGGACGCCGTGTTGCCTGTCACGGAAGTCCTGGAGTACCGCCCACACGAGGACGGCTATCTGCAACTGGAGCTACGGCGCTACATCCGGCGCGACGGCTCGGCCCGCGAGCGAGGACCCTACTGGTACTTCCAGTACCACGAGGGGGGTAAGCGTAAGAAGCTCTACCTGGGCAAGACCAGCGACCCAGAGCGTACTCTGGCCGCCAAGCGGGCAGTGCTGTAGCGTGCTATCTCTGCTTCTCAGTAAGCCACTGGAAGTGCTCGATTGTAGTGTCCGGCAATGGGCTTATATACCAAAGTGCTAGAAGGGGTTTTCGGAAGGCCGCTTCCACAGTCATGCATAGAGCCGGAGCAATAGGGTAGCCAGGGCGTGTCTCTCAGAGTCAATTCACGGGAGTCGGTCGAGACAAGCAAGTGATTGGTTCTCCTTCGTCTGTGCCTCGGCCCGGGCAGCATGTATACCCGCTCACCGTTCTCGGTCTCAAATAGGACACGGAACCGGCGCAAGTCCGTGCTGCAAATTCTCCTGTTCCCTCGGCAAGCGGGCACATAAGGACATTACGCATCTATATTCACATGATCTAATAGTCACTTGTCCACAAAGATTTACACAAACTGTGGATAACTCTGGCCGGAGCAGCACCAAATCTTGTGTCAGGCGAACAGGAAGGTACCTGGTGCCCGTCAGTTTACCCGAACCCAAGTGCCCTTCGTGCTGCTCACTGTAGGGGCCACAACGTTGTGAGAAGAAACACGAAATCCTCGTCTCAAAGTCTTTACAGGCAGTCGGGCCGCTGGCAGTATCACCTGTTACAGAGGCAGCGGAAAAAGGTAGGAAAGCTTCTCAGGAAAGAAAACTCGCTCAGAGAGATATCCCAAAGAGGTAAATCTCAAAGGGATCAGACCAGAGAGTGAAAACTCCGAGGAAGACCGCAAAGAGAGATATCTCAACGAGATTGATCTCAGATAGAGTTTTCGGCAGTACTGGGAATAAGCACCACCAAATCCGCTGTCTCTCGTTGTAGGAGCTTCCGCAAAGAAGTTGGCAACTCCGAATACTCGAACAGCCCTAACTGCGTGCCACCAGGACCGGGCAGTGAGCGTGGCGGACGACGCTCTCGGAGACGCTCCCCATGAGTCTGCGCTTTATGGGGCCGAGTCCCCGGCTCCCCATGACGAGCAGGCCAATGTCACCGTGCTCCTCGCAGTGACGGAGTATCTCGTCGTCCGGGTCGCCCATCCTCAGGTGAGCCTCCCCGACCGCACCCCCGGCTTCCTCTACCTGCTTCACAGCCTCCTCTAGCGTCTTCTCGGCCTTCTCCCTTACCTCACCCAAGGAAGGGCTGCGGGGGGAGAAACTCTGCTCCGCACCAGGGGCGACATGGAAGTCCTTCGTGCTTCCGACGTGGAGGACATGAAGCTCCGAGCCGCTGGAAGTAGTTCACCTTTACCGTCCTTTCCTTCCTCTCCCTCGGAATCATTCTACCAGTGTTACGAGCTCATTCAGAATCACTGCTCCCATCGGGGTTATCTTGGGGCCGTTGCACTTGGGCGCGTAAGAGAGCGATGGCCAGCACCGCGATCCACAGCATGGTGGCGAAGATGTCGATGCGCTCCCAAAGCCCCATCCACGGCGTGGGCAGGTTTGCCTCAAGCTGGGGCTGGTCCAAACCTGTCAAAACGCCAAACACGACGAGTATCAGCATGGTCGCGATCGAATAGAGGCGGAACCGCTTTCCGAATGCCGTAGCTCCGAACCCCATAGCGAGCAGGTAGCAGAGAGCACCCCCAAACGTGAGAATCCCGTGCCAGGTATCGGTAGCCGTTCCCTCGCCCGCTGCCAGTGCCTCACGCAGGTGGATCGGGGCAAATAGCGTCGCCACGGAGCCAAGGACTTCCTTTCCGATCAGCCCGACCGCCACAACGCGCAGGGCGCGCTTTTCACCAGCCGATATCCAGATACCCAACCCGAATGCTATCGCAAGCATGCCGTACGTGAGCATAAGCGGAACAGCGAGTGGTCTCGTCGGAGCGCCGATGGCGAACAGCTCGCTGACGGTTTGATCGGTGTAGCTGTAGCCCTCCCATCGCGTAGCTACAAGGATATCAGTGGCGACATAGAACAGCGGCCCCACGATGCCGAGGGCGAGCAAGACCTTTCGTACCATCCTTCCGCTCGGTCTGAGCTGTCCATGGATCGGGTGGTGCCCTTCTCGATCCGCGCTCATTATGCGCTCGGTGGGTGTGCTGCTGGTCTCGTCCATTAGCGACTTCTTCCCGTAGGCCGCCCCTCTATTATGACGTCCTTAGCCTAACTCTGGAGTAGACAGCTGCCATGGCATACATTGCCCAGTTTAGTGGTCAAGTTGTGCCATTAGCTTGCGGATCGTCAGAGAAGTTCTCTTCCAGGCACACCGGTGAATACTCTCATAGCCGCCTAGCCTGAGATCTGATCAAGGTGTACCAACGGAATGCCCAATATGTGTCATGGTAGATCACCCTCCTCGTAGCACACTGAGACTGAAGGAATCCTCGGCCACAGAAAGGAGGCGGTATCTCATGAAGACCATCAAGGCCTTCATCAAGAGGCACCCGCTGCTTAGCTACTTCGCCCTGGCGTTCGCCATCTCATGGGGCGGCATCCTCATCGCGGTCGGGCTCGGTCCTGGCGGATTCTCGGCCACCCCACAACAGTTACAGATGGACGTTCCCTACGCTGTCCCCGCAATGATCTTGGGCCCCAGCGTGGCGGGCATCCTCCTGACCGGCTTCATCTACGGAAG
>JAJNDJ010000124.1 GCA_021156345.1 Rubrobacteraceae bacterium
CTCCCGGCGCGAGCAATGAGCGTAGCCGGTGCAAGATTCCCCCGACCTCCGCCGCGATTCTATATGGTGGGTCGGCGAAGATCAAATCGAATCGGTCACGGCGCGTGACGAGCTGCCCAACTACGGCCTCGACCTCACCACCTAGTACCTCTGCCCTGTCCGCGAAGCCGGTCCGCCGCAGGTTCTCGAGGATCACGGCCCTGGCCGCCCGATCCCGCTCGACGAAGACGGCGTGCCCACACCCGCGGCTTAGGGCCTCTATCCCGAGCGCGCCCGTACCCGCGTAGAGGTCGAGGACCCTGCCGCCTTCGAAGAACTGTCCAAGGGAGTTGAACAGGCTTTCGCGCACGCGGTCGGACGTAGGACGCACGCCCCTGGGGACGGATGCCAGCCTGGTGCCCCCGGCGGACCCGGCGATAACCCTCAATACCTATTCCCTGAAGAGCCACTCGACGTCCGCGCCGAGCAGCTCACGGATCTCACGCCGCAGGGGCCTGTGGTCGGGCCGCTTTAGCGTGGGGTCACCAGCCACGAGCGCGAACGCCTCGCGCCTGGCCTCGACGAGAACATCGACGTCGCGCAAGAGCTTGGCGACTTTGAGATCAGGCATGCCGCTCTGGCGACTACCGAAGAGGGTGCCCTCGCCCCTTATGGCGAGGTCGACTTCGGAGAGCTTGAACCCGTCTTGATAGTTCTCCAATGCTCTGAGACGTCGTTCGGACTCTTCGGATTTGGGTGCTCCTACGAGGAAACACTTCGGGGGATGCAGGCCCCTGCACACTCGGCCCCTTAGCTGGTGGAGCTGGGAGAGCCCGAAACGCTCTGCGCCTTCGATAACGATCGCACCCGCGTTCGGCACGTCGACACCGACCTCCACGACAACGGTAGCCACGAGTACCTCGTGCCGTGCAATAGTCCGACCACCCTCTCGGGGAAGATTTCCCTCGCAAGCTCCTCGTAGAGTTCCTCGGCGGCGCGCACGTCTTCCAGCGCCTCCGACTCCTCGACGAGCGGGCAGATCACGTAAGCCTGCCGCCCTTCGTCGATCTCCTTCCTGACCTCCTCATAAGCCCCGAGTCGTTCCGCAGGGTCGACGACCCTTGTCTCGACGGGCTTCCTTCCCGGCGGCAGTTCGTCTATCAGTGAGACCTCGAGGTCACCGTAGAGTGTGAGGGAGAGGGTCCTCGGTATAGGGGTGGCCGTCATGACGAGGGTGTCCGGGGTGGTTCCTTTCTCGCGGAACACCGTCCGCTGGCCGACGCCGAAGCGGTGCTGCTCGTCCACTACCACGAGCGAGAGGTCGTCGAAATCTACGCCTTTCTGTATGAGGGCGTGCGTCCCGACCACGACATGGGCCTCGCCGGCCGCTATCTGCTCCATGGCCTTACGCCTCTGCGCCACGCCCTGGGAGCCTGTGAGCAAGACGACGTTGACGGGCAAGTCGGCCAGGGCCGTCGAGATCGAGAGGTGGTGCTGCCAGGCAAGGACCTCGGTCGGGGCCATTATGGCACCCTGTCCCCCCGCCTCGACCGCTGTGAGGAGCGCGGCAATGGCGACCACGGTCTTGCCGCTGCCCACGTCTCCCTGAAGGAGGCGGCGCATCGGCTTCTCCAGGCGCATGTCGGCGAGGACCTCCTCTATGACCCGCTCCTGCGCCCCAGTCAGCCCGAAGGGGAGCCCCTGGAGGTAGGGGTTTAGGAGGCTCCCGTCGCCACGGTGCCCGCCGCCGACCTCCGTCCTCTCGACGCGTGCCTTCCGAGCAGCTAGACCGGCCTGTATCAGGAAGAGCTCGTGGAAGATCAGGCGCCGCATCGCCGCCTTGAGGCGTGCCCGCTCTGTGGGGAAATGGACCTCATGTATCGCGTCGTGCAGATTGGGCAGGCTGTGGCGTACGAGCACATCGGCTGGCAGGGGGTCGAGAATGCGCCCGGCCGAGTCGAGGGCGCGGTGGATAAGCGTCCGCATCCTGCGAGCCTGTATACCTTTGTTGACGGGGTAGACGGGCACGAAACGTCCGGCGTGCGGCCCTTCGTCCGCCACTGGGTCATCGACGACCTCGATACTCCTTGCGACTATCTGAATGCCGTAGCGGCTCTGGACCTCGCCGGAGGCGACCACCCGAACGTCGGGGAGTAGTTGGTTCAGAAGCCAGCCCCTGCCCCAGACCGTCACGGGGATGTATCCCGTGCCGTCGTAGAGTTGGGCCGAGAAGCCAGGGGCGCGTCCCCTGACAGGCTTGCCAACGGGCCGCGTGGAGACCACCGTGCCGAAGACCGTTGCCCGCTCCCCCACGCGCAACTCGGAGATCCTCTTCACGTTGGACAGGTCCTCGTGGCGCGAGGGATAGTGCGAGACCATGTCGGCCAGCGAAGCTATGCCTAGGTCGCCGAGCGCGGCCTCGATCCGCGGTCCGACCCCGGGAAGTTCGGTCACAGGCCGCGAACGAAGCTCAGTCAGGGTCGTCCGCGCGGGGAGAGGAGCCCCCTGCGCCCCACCGCCTCTATAAGTGGGCAACGCCATAGGCTCCAAGGCCTACGTGGGACCCGACGACCCCCCCGATCTCAGCGATGAACTTCTCCTCGACCCCGAGCTGTTCGGCCAGTTCGGAGAGGAGCTGTGGGGCGGCGATATGCCCAAAGTAGAGCTGACGTCCGGCCTCCGCGGCCGGCCTGACCTCCTCGACGATGGTCGCCATCTGGCGCCTGCGGCCGCGGGTACGTTTGAAAGGAATGATCTCCCCGCCCTCTATCTCGAGCACGGGCCTGACATCGAGGGCTGTGCCGAGGAGACGCTGCGCCCTTCCTATGCGTCCGCTCTTGGCCAGATACTCCAGCGTGCCCACGGCGAAGAGGACCCTCGCACCTGCGATAGCCCGCTCAGCGGCGTGCCTGACCTCATCGAAGTCCCGACCCTCATCGATACAGCGCAGGGCCTCGAGCAGGATCAAACCAGACCCCATCTCGGCGCTCTTGGCATCGAGTACGTGGACGGGCCCGTCTACCATCCCCGCCGCCTGCAGGGCCGAGTCGTAGGTGCCGCTGAACTTGCTCGAGAGCGTGAGCACCAGGATGTCGTCGTAGTCGGAGAGCGCCTCGTAGGCCTCGACGAAGGCACCTGGGGAGGGTTGCGCCGTTGTCGGGAAGACGTCGGAGTCGCGCAGCCGCTCGTAGAACTCCTCGTTGGTCATGTCTACCTTGTCTGTGTAAGCCTCGCCTTCACCGAAGTGGAACGTGAGCGGGACCACCCTGACGTCGGGCCGCTCCAGCACACCAGGGGCGAGACTCGTGGTCGAGTCGGTTACGACCGCCGTGGTCACTCGGCCACCATCTGTAGAGGATACAGCGGCTGGCCGCCATCCCTGGCCTCCACCTCCAGGTCGTCGTCGAGCTCTCTGATACCTTCGAGTATCCTTTCGAGCTCGGCCTCGGCCAGCTCTTCGCCCTTTAGTAGCGTCAAGACATCGGCGTCGTCGGCCATGATCTCTCTCGCGAGCACGAGTGCCGCCTCGTAGGCGCCACTCTCGACGGCGATGAGGTCGCCGTGGAGGAATCCTAAGTAGGCCCCCTCGGCTACCTCGCGTTCGCCGAGGCGGGCGTCGCGCACGGAACGCGTAACCTCGCCAACCCGAAGCGAGTCCGAGATCTCGCGCATCTCCTGGACCACCTCGTCGGGCTCGCCCTCGCGGTCGTATCCGACCATCACTGCGAGTCCAGCGGCTATGTTCGTCGTCGGTACGACGTAGGTCTTCGCCTCTACCAGCCCGTCCACTTGCCCCGCTGTGGGGACGATGTTCTTGTTGTTGGGAAGCACCACGACGGCCTGGGCCCCTGTTCTTTCTACCGCCCGGGCGAGGTCCGCTGCGCTCGGGTTCTCGCCCTGCCCGCCCTCGATCACGACCGCCCCCATCTGTTCGAAGAGGGCGCGGTTGCCCTCCCCGCGGCTCGCCGCCACTACGCCCAATCTGGCCATATGCCTCTCTTCGGGCTCTCGGGAGCGGATCTGGGCCTCCATGTCATCGACCTTCACGCCGGCCAGGCGGCCGAAGCGGCCCGCATAGGAGAGGGCACCGCCAGGGTCCTGCGTGTGCACGTGGACCTTGACCACGTCGTCTTGGGCGACCACGAGGACGCTCCTGCCCGAGGCGTAGACGTGCTCTTTGAACGCATCCACGTCGCCTTCGAAGCCGTCGACGAGGAACTCCGTGCAGTATCCCCAGGCCTCTTCCTGGGCGTGGATAGCCTCCAGGTCGGGCGCGTCGTCCTCGTCCGCTTGGGGAACCTCGATCTCCTGCCCACTGATGCAGGCGTACACGCCGTCGAGGACCACGGCAACACCCAACCCCCCAGCATCGACGACGCCTGCCTCGCGCAAGACTGCGAGCATCTCCGGGGTGCGGCGCACCGAATCGTGGGCCGCCTGCCTCGCCGCCCGGAGTACGGAAGGCTGGTCGGAGTCCCCTCCTTCGACGGCCTGGCGGGCGGCCAGGGCCGCATCCTTGATGACGGTGAGCATCGTGCCCTCGACCGGTTCGCGAACAGAGGCGTAGGCCCGGTCCTTTGCGCCTTCGAGCCCGGCAACGAAGGCCTCGGCGTCCAGGGATCTCCTGTCGGCCAGTACTTCGCATGCGCCCCGGATCATCTGCGAGAGTATGACCCCCGAGTTTCCTCTCGCGCCCATCAGCGCGGCCCTGGCACAGGCCCTGCTCGCCTCCTCGAGGCTAGCGTAGGACTTGCCCGAGGTTTCGCTCAACGCGGATTCCAGGGTGAGTAGCATGTTCGTGCCCGTGTCCCCGTCAGGCACGGGATAGACGTTGAGATCGTTGATCCTGGTGACCTGGGCCTTGACGGCCGCGTGGGCTGCAGCAACCATGGAGGCCACCTCTATCGCCATAGCAAAGAATCCCTCATTGCTCCTCTCATGGGGCTTCCCGCAGACCACTCCCCATTGTAGGAGATCGTCGACAATCTGGTACAATCACCGCCCGACATCCGGATACGGCTTGCGAGTCGGGCTTTCCGGGGTCCCTAAATTCGACCGGTATCCTAGCACAGGAGAAGTTTCGTGGCGAAAGTTTGTTATTCGTGCGGAAAGAAGCCAGACTTCGGCAACGCGCGCAGCCACTCGC
>JAJNDJ010000125.1 GCA_021156345.1 Rubrobacteraceae bacterium
AGGCCATGAAGGTCGGACGCGGCACCGAGGAGGGCGTCGAGGTGGGCCCCCTCATCGACGGCGACCAGCGCGAGAAGGTCGCCGACCTCGTCGATGACGCACTCGGCAAGGGAGCCAGGGCCCTGGTCGGTGCCGAGAAGATGGAGGGCGCAGGCTACTTCTACCGCCCCACCGTGCTCGGCGACGTCCCCGAGGACGCGACGCTGTTGAAGGAGGAGATCTTCGGCCCCGTAGCCCCGGTAGCCTCCTTCGACTCGGAAGAAGCTGCCGTAGCCGCCGCCAACGACACCGAGTACGGTCTCGTGGCCTACGTCTACACCAGCGATCTGAAGCGCGCCCTTCGCGTCTGCGAGGGCATCGAGACCGGCATGGTCGGCCTCAACCAGGGCATGGTCTCCAACGCCTCAGCCCCCTTCGGCGGCATCGCCGAAAGGAGATAATGTCGGACAGTAAGATGCGGGTTATCAACCCGGCTACGGAGGATAACATCGAGGAGATACCGACCTCTTCCCGCGAGGAGGTCGATGCTGCCGTCGAACGGGCGCAGGATGGTTTTCGCGAGTGGCAGGGGTTCGCCGGGCTTGACCGGGCCGAGGTGTTGCATGAGATCTCCGCGCGGATGCGAGAGCATGCGGACGAGCTTGCGGAGGTCATGACGCAGGAGGGTGGAAAGCCCTTTATCGAGAACCGCGATGAGGTTACGTGGACGGCCGCTTGCTTTGACTATTATGGTGAGATCGCACGCGACTCCGTAGGGTACCTGCCGGCGCCTATCGAGCCGCAGCAGCTCGCTCTCGTCGTGAAGGAGCCCGTTGGAACGGTGGCCTGCATCGTGCCCTGGAACTATCCGCTGCTGCTCGCGGCCTGGAAGGTCGCACCGGCCCTCGCCGCGGGGAACGCGGTTCTTCTGAAGCCGTCCGAGGAGACGCCGCTCGCTACGCGGCGCCTTGCTGAGCTCATGCATGAGTTGCCCGAGGGGCTGCTGCAGGTCGTGTATGGAGCCGGCGAGGTCGGTCAGGGCGCAAGGTCGGCATAGCCGCCGCCGAGCGCCTCATCCCCGCGAATCTAGAGCTCGGGGGAAAGGACCCTTTTATCATCTGCGACGATGTCGACGTGGAGATCGCCGCGCAGGGCGCTGTGTGGGCCGCCTGCCTGAACGCCGGACAGGTCTGTACGTCATCGGAGCGGTTCTACGTGATGAGCAAAGTGGCCGACGATTTTGTCGAGGCGTCCAGGGAGTTCGTCGAGTCGTTGAACATCGGGGACCCCATGGACCGCTCGACGGACATAGGGCCCATGATCAACGCCTCGGGCCGCGAGAAGGTCGAGCGCCACGTCGGGGACGCTCTAGAGAAGGGCGCGAAGCTCGTCGCCGGCGGCGAGCGGTACGGCGAGAAGGGTTTCTACTACAAGCCAACCGTCCTCGCCGGCGTAACGCCGTCCATGACTGTGATGCGGGATGAGACGTTCGGTCCTGTTGTCCCTGTCGTGGAGGTCGGGAGCCTGGACGAGGCGATAGAGCAGGCCAACTCTGTGCCTTACGGGCTCGGGGCAAACGTGTATACGCAAGACTTCGAGAAGATGCTCAAGTGCATGCGGGAGATCCGGGCCGGAACCGTCTGGATCAACGACCCCCTTACCGACAACGACGCAGCACCCTTCGGCGGCCAGAGGGGGAGCGGCATCGGCCGCGAGCTCGGCCGCGAGGGTCTCGAAGCCTTCCAGGAGTCAAAGCACGTCCACATCGATCCCAGGGTCGAAAAGAAGGAGTGGTGGTACCCCTACGGCAAAGACGATGATCCTGGCCAGCGGACAATGTAGCGTGGACACACCTCAAAATCTGGCGCCTTCCGCTTCTCGAACGGACATTGGGCGACCTGGTATCAGGGGGCCGCGTGATCTCCACACCGGGCCACGGTCCAGGTCATATCTCGCTGCTACGTGATGCGGATGGCCCGGACCCGATCAGCGACCTGCAGCCTGGTGATCCTGGACGAGTGCCTCTTCGTAAGCGTGCCCAAAACGGTAGAGGGTCGCCTCATCGAAGCGTCGTCCGATAAGCTGCAACCCTACCGGAAGCCCGGAGGCTGTGGCCCCACACGGTATAGAGAGGCTCGGATGGCCCGTCAGGTCGGTCGGCCCTGTAAAGCGGGTTAGCGCGGAGCGAACGCTCTCGTCGTAGTCTCCGATACTGACCCCGCGTTGCCCGATCTCCGTAGCCGTGATCGGAAGGGTTGGGGTGAGGAGCACGTCGACACCGTGGAGGGCGTGGTCGAACTCATCTGTGGCGAGCACCCCTCGCCGACGCGCGTTCGCGTAACGGTAAGCCTCCAGACGCTCGCCGTCCATCAGGCGCTCGCTGACCTCTTCGCCTAACGTCTCCGGCTCGTTTTCGAGGCGTTCCTCGTGGACGGCGTAGGCCTCAGCGCCGAGGATCAGCCGGTGCGCGTGGAGCGTGTCCTCCAGGTTGGGGATCTCGACCTCCCGTACTTGCGCGCCGAGTAACCGAAATACCTCTACGGCCTCGCGCACCAGCGCCCCGACCTCCTCCTCGACGTGATCGAAGTAGAAGCTTGTCGGAAGACCGATACCGGTTCCCCGGAGTCCGAGTTCGAGGTGGCGGGTGAAGTCTTCCGCGGGACGATCTACGGAGTAGTGATCTTCCTGGTCGTGGCCGGCCAGGACGTTCAGCATCAGGGCGTTGTCCTCCACGGTGCGGGTGATGGGACCGACGTGGTCGAGGCTCCATGAGAGAGGGAAGACACCGCTCTTGCTCACGCGCCCGAAGGTCGGCTTCATGCCGACGATACCGCAGAGGGCCGCGGGGATACGGATGGAGCCTCCCGTGTCCGAGCCGAGGGCGCCGTAACAAAGGTTTGCTGCGACCGCGGCCCCCGAGCCGCCGCTGGAGCCGCCGGTGATCCTGCCCGCGTCGTGAGGATTCCGAGTTGGACCGAAATGTGAGCGGTCGCCCGTGGGACCGTAGGCGAACTCGTGCGTGTTGGTCTTGCCGACCAGGACGGATCCCGCCTCCTCCAGCTTCCGTGCTACGGTCGCGCTGTGGTCAGGGACATGCCCGGCGTAAAGAGAGGATCCCATCGTAGTGCGGACACCCCTGGTATAGATGATGTCCTTCAGGGCGAAGGGCACGCCGTGCAGCGGCCCCCTGTAGTGTCCGGCCAGGATCTCTCTTTCAGCCAGCGACGCCTTCTCCAGCGCCCGCTCCGCCGTAACGGTAATGAAGGAGTTCGTCTCGTCCGCCTCGATACGCCCGAGCAGCACCATCACGACGTCGACCGGGGAGAGGCGTCTCGCCAGGAGCTCCCTGGAGAGGCCGGCGAGCGAGAGTGGCAGGTCTGCGTCCTTGGACAAGCCTTTGCTCCTTCGAGGGCGGACGCGTGCAGTATCTCATAGCGTTTCCACAACGTCCTCGGCCGTGCGGTGTTCGCTGCGGTGGGGTTAGGGGTGGTTGCCTCTCTCCGCAGGCGCCGCCCCCTCACTGGCGCGTAGGACCAGGATGGCCAGGTCGTCCCGCGGATATCCCTCTTGGAAATCAAGGACGACGCCCTTGACCCTCCTGGCTAACGTCACCGCGTCGCAGCCGGCGCAGGAGCTGAGGAGATGGCGCAACTTGCCCTCGCCGAAGAAGTCGCCGTCGGGGGAGCGCGCCTCGGTGACGCCGTCGGTGTAGAGGACGAGGGCCTCGCCAGGCATGAGACGCAGCGACGTATCCCTGAGCTCCGCGTCGGGAAACACGCCTAGCACCTTGCCCGAGCATCCGACCTCCTCCACCTCGCCGCCGGAGCGGACCAGGAGCGGCGGCGGATGGCCCGCGCGTGAGACGTCCGCCC
Source organism: Rubrobacteraceae bacterium (assembly GCA_021156345.1). The sequence continues at coordinate 3,852 of JAJNDJ010000125.1, forward strand.
CTACGCCCTCCGAGCCGTCCTGGGGCTCGAGTCGGACGCAGGCAGCCGTGCAGAAGCGATCCTCGGGTAGCTGGCGGAGCATAGCCTCGTTGAGGGCGGCGAGCACCTCGGAGGGCCTGTCGTTCTTCAGGGTGACGGCGCGGATGGTGTAACGGGCCAGGGCCGTCACCGACGCCGCCTCTACCCCCTTGCCCCGCACGTCCCCGATGGCGCAGAGCCACCCATTCTCCACAGTGTTTATGAGGTCGTAGAAGTCCCCTCCCACGTCGTTGGCCTCTCCGACGGGCAGATACTCCGCGCCGACCTCGACGCCGGGAATCTCAGGCAGATGAGGTGGAAGCAAGCTCCTCTGCAAAACGCGTGCTATCTCACTGCGGTCCCTGTACAGGCGGGCGTTGTCCGCGGCCAACGCGCAGCGGTAGACCAGATCCTCGGCCAGCAGGAGGTCATCTTCGTCGTAGCGGCGATCCAGCCTCGAGGAAATGAGGGTGATGGCGCCTATGGTCCTCCCCCTCGCCAGTAACGGGACGCACATCAGGGAGCGAGGCTCCAGCCGGTTTACGATCTCCAGATACTCGCCTTCGAGCCCGCGCTCGTAGAAGGTGACGTCGGGGAGGTCAGGGAGCAGCACGGACCTCCCGGTCCTGAGCACCTCGGTAGAGCTCCCGGGGTCTCCCTCCCCAAACCGTCTGTGCTCCCTGAGCCTCCTCAGGAGGTCCTCCTTCTCCTCTTCGGCGTGCGCGACGGCGAGTTGGTTAACGCTCCCGTCGTCCTCCACGATGTCGAGCAGGCACCAGTCGGCGAGCTCGGGCACGAGGAGGCGTGTGATCCCCTCGAGGGTCTCTCTGTAGTCGAGCGAGGCCGAGAGCGTAGGGCCGGCAGCCGCGAGCAACGTAAGGCGCCGCCTGGCCGCCACCGCCTCGGCCCTCGCGAGTTGCTCCCTTACGAGCAGCAGGTCACGCTCCTCCTCCGTCTTCTTGCGCTCGCTGATGTCCTCGACCACCGCGATAAAGTAGGCGGGGTCCCCCGAAGCATCCCGCACCAGCGAAACGGTAAGGTTCACCCAGACCTCAGGCCCGCCTTTCCTGAGGTAGCGTTTCTCCATCGTGTACGTCTGGAGCTCGCCCAAAAGCAGCCGCCGCATCTGTTCGAGATCCCCTTCGAGGTCATCGGGATGGGTAATATCCTGGAACGTCCTTTGAAGGAGCTCCTCCCGCTCGTAGCCCACGATCTCGGCCAGGCGCCGGTTTACGCGCAACCAGCGGCCGTCGATGCCGACCTGCGCGGCACCAATGGCGGCGTGTTCGAAGGTAGCCCTGAAACGTTCTTCGCTCTCACGCAGGACCTCCTCGATCCCGCGCCGTTCTGTGATG
>JAJNDJ010000126.1 GCA_021156345.1 Rubrobacteraceae bacterium
GGAGCACGCCTGTCCGGGGGCTGGCGCGTGCGGAGGCCAGTACACGGCGAACACCATGGCGATGATCCTCGAGTTCCTCGGCCTCTCGCCGATGGGCTCGGCTGGACCTCCAGCCCTCGACGGCCGCAAGGACGAGGTATGCGCCCGCGCAGGCAGGCTAGTCATGGAGTTGTTGGAGCGCGGCCTCACACCGGGGCGCCTCCTGACCCGCGAGGCGTTCGAGAACGGTATCGCCGCCGGCGCGGCGACCGGAGGCTCGACCAACCTCGTCCTCCACCTGCTCGCGATAGCCCGCGAGGTCGGGGTCCCCCTCGACATCGACGACTTCGATCCCGTAAGCAGCCGCACCCCGATCATCGCCGACCTCAAGCCCGGGGGCCGCTACACGGCCGTCGACGTCGACCACGCTGGCGGGAGCCGTCTGCTCGGCAAGCGCCTGCTCGACGCCGGCCTCATAGACGGGACCCAGCTCACGACCACAGGCCGCACCATCGCCGAGGAGGTCGAGGACGCCGAGGAGACGCCGGGACAGGACGTCATCGTCTCCGTCGAAGAGCCGCTGAGGCCTTCGGGTGGGCTCGTGATCCTCAAGGGAAACCTCGCACCGGAGGGCTGCGTGGTCAAGGTCGCGGGCTACACGCGCCTGGAGCATACGGGCCCTGCCCGCGTCTTCGACTCCGAGGAGGACGCCATGAACGCCGTGCAGGATGGAGACATCACCGAGAACGACGTGGTCGTGATCCGCTACGAGGGCCCGAAGGGCGGGCCTGGAATGCGCGAGATGCTTGGTGTGACCGCGGCTCTTGTCGGCCAGGGTCTCGGTGAGACCGTGGCCCTCCTTACCGACGGCCGCTTCTCCGGCGCGACCCGCGGCCTGATGGCTGGCCACGTCGCCCCCGAAGCAGCCCACCGCGGCCCCATAGCAGCCCTGAAGGATGGTGACACCGTTACCTTCGACATCGAGAAAAGGACCTTGAGCGTGGACCTGCCCTCGGAGGAACTACAGGCGCGGCTCACCGGGTGGCACGAGCCCGAGCCCCGGTTCGCCACAGGAGTGATGGCCAAGTATGCGGCCCTCGTCTCATCGGCCTCGGAAGGGGCCGTAACCGACCCCAGGCTCGGTTCTACGCAGTAGGGATTCAGTCTTCGGCCTCGCGGTACCGGAGCGGGAGGGCGAACCACAGAAGTGCGAAGAAGATGGCGAGAAGACCCGTCACGATGACAGCGGCCGTCAGGCCGAAGATGAAGGCGGTGATCACGAAGACCACCCCGACTATCGCGGGCAAGAGGAAGATCAAGCCTGCGATGGTGAGCCTGTTTCCCAGCACCAGCCGCTGCTCCCTGACGCCCCTGCGCCACAGGATGCGGTGGTGTGCCGAGGGCGCTATGAGGAGCGCCGTAGCTACGGCGGTGCAAAGCAGCGTCATGAAGAAGACCCTGGTCTCCAGGTCGTCCAGATCCGGAAAACGCTGGGTGAACGGCACCGTGAGGAGGAAGGCGAAGAGCACCTGAACGCCTGGCAGTATCACCCGAAGCTCGTTCAGTAGCTCGATAAGCTCCCGCGCAGTCCGCTCCTGCCTGTCCTCACCCGTCCGCTCCTCAGCCTTCCCCGACTCGCGTTCCTTGATGCTCTTCACTCCCTGGCGTCTCACACGAAGATAACCAGGATTTTACACTGTACGGGAAGCCATGATTCCAGGAAGATCGGACGTTGATGGGGATCGACGCTTCACCGATCGTCGCCTACGGCTTCGGAGATGGCCCTCTCCACCTGAGAGGCCGCCGTCCGCATCGGGCGGGTACACTGACCGACGAACTCCAAGGAGGTAACGACGTGGCACTGGAAGAAAGCGAGATCCTTATCAGACCGGAGGAGGGCCCCTACCTTCCCGTTCTGGACATAGTTCACAAGGTCACGGCGGAAGCCTCAGGCGGTTCGCTCAAGATCGAGGAGTGGGGCCTCCCTCCCGGCGAGATGATACCCCCCCACACCCATGCCCGCGAGGACGAATGCTCGTTCGTGTTGGAAGGCGAGATGATGTGCTACGTAGGCGGCGAGGTGGTGCTCGCCCAGCAGGGCTCATACGTAATCAAACCGCGGTGCGTACCCCACGCCTTCTACAATTCGGGCGCAGTGACCGTACGGGTCATGGAGATCCTCACGCCGGGCGGCGAGTTCGAAGGCTACTTCGACGAGTACGAGGAGATCGTCTCCCGGCAGATGAGTGGCGAGGAGCACAGGCGGGCCAGGGCCGATCTCGGCGAGCGCTACGGGATAACCTGGCACGACGAACGCATCCCCGAGGTAGAAGCCAGCTTCGGTCTCGCTTCTTGACGGGAGTGCGCTAGAACCTGGCAGCGCTTTCGGCCAGGACCGCGGCTATCGCGTCCGGCGCTATGAGATCCATGGAAGCCGCGTGCTCGGCCGCCGCGGTGGTATCGGGAACGGCCACCATCTCCGTCCCGAGCTGGCGCGCTTCGTCGGCCATCGCTCTGATCTCGGCGTCACGCTCGACCGAAGTGACGTCTCTGATGTAAATGGCCTTGATGCGTCCCTGGTGCTCCTGCACGGCTTGCAAATAGATCTCCGGGTCCTCCTCCCCCGAGTCCCCGATCAGGACGAAAGGCAGATCCTTGTAGGTGCGGAGGAGGCGCCGGATCACCCCCATCTTGTAGTCTCTGTGCTTCCCGAGAACGCTAAGGCTCCAGTCCTTGAGAAACAGCGGTCCAGGGGGAACGCCGTGAACGTTCAAGAGGTCCACGAGCATGTCGTAGATGTTCCAGGGACTGCTAGACACGTAGAAGACCGGGTTGGAAGACTTGCTGTCCGGGCCCACTTGCAAAGCTCTGTAAAAGGCGGCGACGCCCTCGAAAGGAAGCCGCGTGTGGGCATTGTTGCGTACCACTATCCAGGCCATCTTCAGCACGTTCGTCGCGCTGGAACGCACTACCGTATCGTCGAGGTCGCTTATCACTCCGAAACGGGCCCCGTGCGGCACGAGAACGTGTCCCTTCGATCTTACCCTTCCTCCACCCGGCGACGGTGGAGAGAGGAGCTCCAACCCGACCTGGTACCACCCGTCCGGACCGTCGAGCGGCTCCGCAAGCTGGAAGCGAACCTCGAAGAAGCCCTCCGCGTCGGCGGTGGTCTCCACCTGCAAACCCTCGAAAGATGCCATCACCCGCGCGCCGGCCACTTCATCGCTCGCGAAGCGCCGCACCATATTGAGTATGTTCTTCCATACCGCATCGTCCCGACCAGCGCGGGTGATGCCAGCCTCCTCGAGGACGCGGCCCCTCAGGAACAGCTCCCTGGTCGTGCCATGGCCCCGGTAAGGTAGGATCTCGAACGGATCCAGTAGCCCGAGGCGCCGCTTCAGCCCGAACCTGAAGGCGTCGAAGCGTTCCTCGACCCTCCGCGCGACCACCAGCGCCCTCCGCCTCAACTGGGCCAACGAGTTTCCCTTTCGAATAGCTCGGGAGAACCCCGGTCGGCCATCTTGCCCCTACTCTACCTGGATCAACCTACAATACCGAAACTAACACGGCAGATGGACATCACACAAGGCTTCGATTACTAAAGAGATTCGCAGGGGTATCAATCTGGTGCGAACCGCGCATCCGCCTATACAAGACAGGCCTTCAGCGAAAACAAGATGCTGACATGCTGGAGTCCGCGAGGTGACGCCTCAGGCGTCACCTCTCGGACGACCCGAAAACCTCCATGACGGCGCATGCCATGCACCACTCCAGCAGCATTCGCTCGCCGACACGCACCTCCAGCACGTCGTCCCCGCAGGCAGCATGTGCCAGGCTGAAAACGGCGAAAGAGAGCTCTCCTCCACCTGGAATCTCGGCCTCCGTAGGGTGGACCGGTTCTACGTCGTAGCGCAGCATGCTACCAGTATCGGCCACTCTAGGGCATGACCTTAGCGACCGGCCGGTGACTATCCGTTGTTCGGGACTGGGACGCCAAGGTGCCCGTAGGCCCTCTGGGTAGCGATCCGGCCTCGGGGGGTGCGTTGGATCAGGCCGCTCTGAAGCAGGTAGGGCTCGTAGACATCCTCGACGGTATCGCGCGCCTCGCCGAGGGCCACGGAGATCGTACCGATGCCTACAGGTCCGCCGTCGAACTTGTCTATGACGAGCCCGAGATAATCCCTGTCGGCCCTGTCGAGGCCGAGGTGGTCGACGCCCTGCATGTCGAGCGCCGCGTTCGCCGTCTCTTCATCTATCTTCCCGTCGCCGACGACCTGGGCGTAGTCGCGCACCCGCTTGAGGAGCCGGTTGACGATGCGGGGCGTCCCGCGGCTGCGCCGCGCGAGCTGCCTGG
>JAJNDJ010000127.1 GCA_021156345.1 Rubrobacteraceae bacterium
CCTCCGAGTTGTAGCGCCCGCGAACCCAGCTCCTCCTCCACCTCGCGTCCGACCTTCTCGAGGAAAGGCGTGTGCGCTGGATCTTCCGGCGGCGGGTCAGGGGCGAAGTTCAGGGGTTGGGCCCCGGCTTCCTCGCGCTCCCGGGAGGAGATCATGCCCTGGTCCTGCATCAGCCTAAGGACGCTGTCGCGGCGTTCGCGGACCTGCCCCTGGATAACGTCACCCTCCCAGGTAACGTAGGTCGAAGGGGCGTGGAGCAGACCGGCGAGCATCGCCGACTCCGAGAGGTCGAGGTCCCTGGCGCTCTTGCCGAAGTAGCGCTGCGCCGCCTCCTCAGCGCCGTAGGCGCCATCCCCGAAGTACACGGTGTTCAAGTAGGCGGTCAGGACCTCGTTCTTGGTGTGCTTGCGCTCGTAGGCGAAAGCGAGCGCGGACTGCACAAAGCGTCTGCGAAAAGAGGTGTCGAGGCGCTGGCCCTCGGGAACATAGAGGTTCTTCATGAGCTGCTCCGTGATCGTGGAGCCGCCCTCCTGCACCTCCCAGGATCTCAGGTCAGTCCAGGCCGCGCGGGCGAGCCCTTCGAAGTCGACACCGAAGTGATCGTAGAAGCGCCGGTCCTCGACGGCGACGACGGCCTCGGGTAGGTGCGCGCCGAGACCTTCGAAACCGACGGTCTCCCGCCTCTCCGTAACGGGGATCTCACCTATCATGTTCCCATCCACATCGTAGACGTAGGAGTTCTCGGCGAGCTCGGGATATGTCCGGTTGATGCTGTCCTCGTACTCCCTCACGACGAACAGGTAGAGGCAGGCAAGAATTACCACGGCGGCCACACTGAGGACGAGAACGAGGTTGAAGAGGGCGCGTAGTCCCCTGACCAAGCGTCCGGGCGGACGCCTCTTCCACTTCTTGTTGCTTGTATCGAAGAACTCGTTCACGACCCTCCGGCCGTAGTCTACCCCAATCGCGTCTGGGGTGATCGACTCAGGGCCATGGTCACAAAGCACGCGGGTGGCCCGTCCCCAGGGGTGACCACGAAGATGGTAGGATGCGCGCATGCCGGAGTTGAGTTGCACGGTCAAGCGTATCGGTGACTACGAGAGCCGAACAGAGGAGTACGAGGTCGCATACACCGTAGGGCAGGCGCCCCCGCACGGGTTGCGTATCAAGTACCAGGCCGCACGGGCTTACGAGATAAACGCCGCCATCGACGCCGCGGTGGAGGTGGCCATGGAAGCCATCGCCGAGGTTGATCCCGACCAGAGAGCTCCGACAGACGAAGCCCTCTCCAAGTTCTCCTGGCGTGCGATCCAATCCGCCAAATACGAAGAGGGTGAGCCCGTCTTCTCCAGCCTGGCGTACTGAACAACGCGTGCCGGGCTTCTCGCTCTCCTGTATCGCGCCCTGGTGCCGAGTACGACGTCGTTATCCAAATTCGACTGGGGCAGGGTTGTGTACGTTAGGAACGCGCCGAGGGCGCCATCAGCTCTCTTAGCGTAACCCTATCTTCGTAGAGCGCGGTGCCGACCACGACGCCGACGACACCAGGTGTGCCCACGAGCGCCGCAACGTCACCGGCCCCACGGACGCCCCCGCTGGCGATGGTGGGGATTATCCTTGCGACGGCCGCAGTGCCTTCGAGGGCCGCCCCCGCGTCCATGCCGTCGCGCGCCACGTCCGTGTACAGAACTGACGCAACGCCGTCGGCGGCCAACTCTTCAGAAAGGTCCAGGACCGAGACCCCGCTCGACCGAAGCCATCCGTGCGTCGCGACGACTCCCTCGCGGGAGTCGACGGCCACCACCACGGAGTCGCCTGCCGCCTCGACCGCCCTGAGCCGCAGGTCCCTGTCTTCTACCGCCGCGGTTCCCATCACGGCGCGCTCAGCGCCCGCCTCCCTCGCGGCGCGCAGGTCTTCGAGGGTCCGGATCCCGCCCCCCACCTGCAGGGGGACACTGACAGCGCGGGTTATCCGGCGTATGAGCTCGAGTTGAACGGGCCTGCCCGACTCGGCACCGTCGAGGTCGACGACGTGGATCGCGCTCGCCCCCTGACGCTCCCACTCTCGCGCCCGCTCGACCGGGTCGGCATCGTACTCTCTGCTACGCCCGAAGTCTCCTTGCTTGAGGCGCACGCATCTACCGCCGCGCAGGTCGATTGCAGGAAAGACGGTAAAAGAGCGCTCCTGCGCTACCATCAGCGTGCGTGTCCCGAACCGGGTAGCCGTGGAGACCCGTGCTTCGACCACCACTCTTCGGCGGTGATGCCCATCAGGATGTCGTCCCAGAAGCGCCCGCGCGACCAGTGGTTTTCCCGGCGACGTCCTTCCACCACGAAGCCCAGCTTCTCGTACATGGCCTGCGCGCGGACGTTGTACTCGAAGAGGTCGAGGTTGATCTTGTGGTACCCCAGTACGGCGAATGCGTAGTCGAACAGCAGGGTGCTAGCCTCGCTGCCATAGCCCCGGTCCAGGTATGCTGGGTCCCCGATCAAAATACCGAACGTCGCCGAGCGGCTCGGCAGGTTCTCCGTATTTCTCAGCATCATCGTCCCAATGAGGCTGCCTTCTACTTCGATCACAAGCAAGAGGAACCGGTCCGTCGTATCGTACTCGCCTGCGTCGTAGAGGCGGTGCAGTTTGGCTAGGTTATCCGGTATGCCCAGCCCGCCGTAGAACATGTTGATCTCGGGGTCGGAGAACAGCTCTTGGTAGCGCGGAAGATCCACCCTCTCCAACGGACGCAGCTTGACCCGGGGACCTCGAAGGAAATCGTCACTGGATGCCCTCTCTCGTTGGGCCATCGTCCTAAGCCCCCGCCCACGACAGGAAGTTCTCGTACAGCTTCAGACCGGCTCGGCTGCTCTTCTCGGGATGGAACTGAACGGCCACGAGGTTCTCCCTGCCGGCCGCCGCACAAAAACGCGCACCATAGTCCGTCTCACCTATGAGGTCACCTGTCTCCTCCGGCTCGGGGTAGTAAGAATGGACGAAGTAGAACGCTTCGCCGTCGAGATCTCTGAAGACGGGGTGGTCCCGCACCAGAGACAGCTCGTTCCAACCGATGTGCGGAACCCTGAGCCCATCGCCCTCCAAACGCACCACTTTCCCCGGCATAAGACCGAGCCCCTCCACGCCGGGTGATTCTTCGGAGGCCTCGAAGACCACCTGGAGCGCAACGCACACCCCGAGGAACGGTTTACCCGACCGTAACACTTCACCGCACGCCTCGTCCATCCCGCGCTCCCGCAGCTTCCTCATGCAATCCCCGAACGCTCCAACTCCAGGCAGCACCACGGCGTCAGCCGCGAGTACCCGCTCCGCGTAGGGCGTGAGGTCCACCTTCGCGCCGACCTTCTCCAGCGCCCGCGTGACGGAGAGTGTGTTCCCCGCATCGTAGTCGACGACCGCTACGTTCAAGCTTCTCAGCATTTCAGCTCGTCAGCACTTCAGCTTGCACGTGCCCAAACCCTGGCGGGCTTACATGCGAAGGCCACAGGCTGCAGCGTGCTGACAAGCTAACAATCAATCAACTACTCCTTTCGTGGAGGCGCTGCCCGAGGCGCGCCGTGCGATGCCCTCTCGCAGGGCGACTGCCAGCGCCTTGACGCCCGACTCTATCTTGTGGTGCGCGTTCTCGCCGTAGTGACAGTTGAAGTGTAGGGTGAAGCGTCCGTACTGGGTAAGGGCGCGCAGAAACTCGGGGAAGAGCTCGACGTCGAAGGTCCCGATCTTCTCCGGCATCGGGCCGAGGTTGCAGGTGAGGTGGCTCCTTGCCCCGAGGTCGACGACGGCTGTCGACAGCGCCTCGATGAGGGGCACGCTCGCGTCGGCGAAGCGCTTGATGCCGCTCCTCTCGCCGAGCGCCTGGTCGAGGGCGCGTCCGAGCACGAGCCCTGTGTCCTCGACCGTGTGGTGGTCATCCACCCACGTATCGCCCTTGGCCTCCACCGTGAGGTCCATGCCGGAGTGATGGGCGAGCAGGTGCAGGAGATGGTCCAGAAATCCTACCCCCGTCGCGACCTCGGCAGTTCCTTCGCCGTCGAGCTCCAGGCTCACCCTGACGAACGTCTCCGCCGTCTCTCTTTCAGCACTACCTCTACGCACCATCTCCCTCCATGATCTCTAAAGCCAAAGCATTCTAGCGGACAACCACTACCCCATCCGAATCGTGACGCTCGCGGCGTGGTTCCCGAAGCCTTCGAGGCGGGCCAGGCGTTCCACGTGTGGCCCGAGGTCTCGCAGGGCGTCACTGGTGAAGTGAATGTAGTTTGTCCTGGCGAGGAAGTCGTGGGTACCGAGGGCGGAGGACCAGGCAGCGGTCCCGCCCGTGGGCAAGGCGTGGGAAGGACCGGCCGCGTAGTCGCCGAGCGCCACGGGGCTGAAGTCTCCCACGGCGAGCATGCCGACAGCATCGAGGTCCCGCACGACGGCCTCATGGTCGGCCGAGATCACGTGCGCGTGCTCGGGGGCGTAGCGGTTGGAGATCTCGACGGCCTGCACCAGGTCATCGACCCACACCAGGCAGACGTATTCTGCCGGCTCGCCGGAGAGGTGCGGCTCGACGCAGGAGATCAAACCCTCACTCGGCGTGAGCAGCACGGCCGACGCCCCGGAGAGGTGCTCGGCCTGGGCCATCAGGTCGGTGGCAACGCGCTCCGGTACTGCGCTCGCGTCGGCGATGACTAGCACCTCACTCGGCCCCTGCGGTGCGTCGATGCCGACGATCCCGAAGACTTCGAGCTTCGCCGCCGTGACGTAGTCGTTGCCTGGACCTACGACCTTGTCCACAGCAGCCACACTCTCTGTGCCGTGGGCGAGTGCGCCTATAGCCTGCGCTCCCCCAACGGCATAGACCTGTTCGAGACCGAGCAGGCCGGCGACGGCGAGCACGTTGGAGTCAGGCAGTCCATCCGGCCCCGGTGGGGTGCAGATCCCGATCCCCCGCACCCCTGCTACCTGGGCAGGCACCGCCGACATGACGAGCGTGCTCGGGTACGCGGCGTGTCCTCCCGGGATGTAGAGCCCTGCGCGGCGGATGGGCCTTACGCGCTGGCCCGTCGTGGCCCCGGCGCAGGTCCGCTCCCACGAGCGGTCCATCTCTTTCTCATGGAAGGAGCGTACCTTCTCTATCGCTACTCTGAAGCTCTCTTCGAGCTCGGGTGAGAGAGATTCGCGGGCTTTGTCTATCTCGCCTTGTGGAACCCGAATCTCCTGTAGTCTGACGCCGTCGAAACGTTCGGTGTATTCGAGAAGGGCTGAGTCTCCCCTTTCACGCACCTCTTCGACGATCCGGCGGACTGCGTCGCGGACCGACTGTGAGAGAAAGCCGCCGGGTCGGCGCAACTCCCCGACGATCTCGGCCGGTCCTCTCCCCCGGGCATCTACCTTTCTAGCCACGTGGCTCGCCGTTCCCCTGCATCGCGTCGGATAGAGCTACAACCTCGCTGTGGCGCAGGCGGTACGCGCCGCGATTGGAGATCAGACGCGCCGTCGAGGTGGAGATCTCATCGAGCACCACCAGGTCGTTCTCGCGCAGCGTCGTGCCCGTCGCGGTGAGGTCGATGATGCAC
>JAJNDJ010000128.1 GCA_021156345.1 Rubrobacteraceae bacterium
CTCCGCTGCTAGTGCTCGACGAGCCCACGGCCAACCTGGACACGGTGACCGAGCGGGAGCTGCTGGCCTCCGTATGGGAGGCGGCACGGGATCGCGCGGTGCTCCTGATCACGCACCGACTCGTGGGTATGGAGGAGGTCAATGAGATCCTGGTGCTCGACGCCGGCCGCGTCGTCGAGCGGGGCACCCACGAGCAGCTACGCGCTGCCGGTGGCCTTTACTCCCGCATGGTGGAAACGCAGCAGGAGCTTCTCGTGGAGCCACGGGCTACCTGAGTATCTGAAGGTGCTGCTCCCTGGTTCTGTCTCCACCTACGGGCTCGCCAAGACGTCTTACGGGCTGGAGCCGGCGCGGAGCGGGCGTTGACGGCGGCGCGGGAGATGGCCCCGTTCCTTGACGGCCTGTTCTCGCGGTTCGAGTCCCCTCGTCGGCTCTTTACAATCGGCTTTATGCTGACTCTGTGCCAACGTGCCGGACACGGGAAGCTTAGGGTATCATTCCCGGGGGACCCGAGGGAGGAGCTATGAAGAGCACTCTGCATCGCGACGCCATAGTGATCGATGGCTTGAACATATCCAGATGGGGTCCAGAGACCTTCCAGGCGATGCATCAGGGCGGTTTGACTGCCGTGAATTGCACATGTTGCGTATGGGAGGGCTTCCTTGAGACCACGGAAGCTTTGGCCCGGTGGAAGCAGTGGTTCCGGGAACATTCAGACATTCTCACGCAGGTACTCACGACGGCGGACATCCGGCGCGCCAAAGAAGAGGGCAGGGTAGGTGTAATCCTAGGTTGGCAGAACACAACAGGCTTTGGAGACCACATACCATACGTACAATTGTTCAAGGAACTGGGCGTAGGTGTCGTGCAGCTCGCCTACAACACAGCCAACAGCGTCGGTAGCGGATGTTATGAGAGCCATGATGGAGGTCTTACGGACTTCGGACGCGAAGTAGTCTCCGAGATGAATCGGGTAGGGATGCTCATCGATCTGAGCCACGTCGGTGCTAAGACCTCCGAAGATGCCATCCATGCGTCAGAGAGGCCGGTAGCATACTCTCACTGCTGCCCAGCGGCACTCAAGGATCATCCGCGAAACAAGACGGACGCGCAGCTGAGGCAGATTGCAGACAACGGCGGGTTCGTCGGCGTGACAATGTTTCCGCCTTTCCTCCCGCGCGGAGCCCATTCAACGATAGACGATTACCTGGATGTCATAGAGTATACGATCAACGTGGTCGGTGAGGAGCAGGTAGGCATCGGCACCGACTTTACTCAGGGGCACGGAGAGAGCTTCTTCCACTACATCACCCACGACAAGGGGCGGTACCGCAAGTTGGTGGACTTCGGGGAGATCGTCATGCCGCAAGGCATTCAGCGGATTGAAGACTTCCCCAACCTCACGGTCAAGATGGAAAGGCGCGGGTGGAAAGAGAGCCGAATTCGCCGCGTAATGGGAGAAAACTGGCTGCGATTGCTCGAGGATGTGTGGGGTGACTGAACAGTTACCGGTACCTGTCCACGTGAACGCTGAAACCGGGGAATGGTCGGTAGACGGCATCCCGATGATCCTCGTCCCCCGGCATTTCATCGTCAATAATCAGAGTGCGGTAGAAGGGTTATTGGGGATCGAGGCAACCCGCGACCTCTTCCGCGAACCTGGCAAGCGCTCAGCCAGCGAATGGTGCGCCAGGGAAGCAGAGACGCACGGTCTCAGCGGGCCTGCGATCTTCCATCATTACATGAAGCGACTGTCGCAGCGTGGCTGGGCGCAGTTCTCGGTGGAGCATCTGGATACTGCTGCTGGGTACGCTAGAGTGAGGGTTGGCCATTCCGTCTTCGTAGCGGAGCGCGGTAGCCAGGCTGGACGCGAGGTCTGTTACATGTTTGAAGGGTGGTTGGAGGGCGCCCTTGGATACATCATGACGGCGAAAGGCAACCCGCAGCAGTTAAGGTGTCGAGAGGTTCAGTGTGCCGCCGAGGGTTCGGAGCAGTGTTTGTTCGAAGTCAGGCCAGAATCAGGTAGTTCGGGTACAGGTCGGTAGAGAACGAGAGTCGAGTCGTCACGTAACTCCCTTGGCTTCCAGATGGCGGTAGCGCAACGAGGAGTAGCTGACCACTTAATGGGCGGGGTGGATAGGTGTCTCCGCTGTCTCCTTCTTGCGCCTGAACGGTGCTATGCCGTTCAGGCTAACGTCCGCCTCCTCGCGGATCGTGAGCCTCGGAAGTAAGTGTTGGCGGCCGGTAAGAACATGAACACCAGCGCCGCAATGACCGCCGCCAGATGAACGGCTCTGATCGGCGCGATAAGGAAGAACAGCAGATCTGCCTCAGTAAAGACATCACTTAGCGAGTTACCACCAGCCAGCCACGAGATCGGGTCGATAACCAGGGAGAGAGTCCCGATCCCGCCGAGCAGCACCGCTAGGGTCAGGCGGGCCCATCTCTTTCCAAGACGCATCCGTGTGATTATGTAAACCACCAGCGTGTAGACGATCACCCTGATAACAACGCCAGAGATTGTGCCGGTTACATCCGTCTCTCCGCCGCTGCCAGAGGCCCAGCCCATGGCCAACGCGTCGAAAACGCGGATGATTGTTTCGAGTACACCCGCGGCGACGGCGGTAAGCCACAGCAGGAACGAGGCCTGCACCACCTTGGGCACGCCAGGCGGTGTACCCAACTTGAACGCTGCTTTGCCGGTAGCCGCGCCGCTCGAGGGCGAGGGGCTGTGCGGCTTCATCGGAGCCCTTTCATCATGAGTCGCTCCTCCTCCGTAGTTCGCTTATAGAGAGCCTACCCGCGAGCACCGGCTGCATCATCGGTCTGGGGGAGGAACATGGATGGGTCGTGAGGATGGTCCAGGCTGAACTTATGAGTACTCCACTTTCTCGACAATGAGGCGAATAAAGGATAAGGGTCGAACTCTTTCCTCGCCTTCCCGAGGAGGCTGTACCAAATGTGGTGTATGTCCCACCACACACCCCCACAACATCCGTTCTGCTAAACCCGTCGGGAGCGAGGGGGTGGCAAGTGGTTCCGGCTCCCATATAAACAGGAAGTAGGCAACCCAAGCAGGCCCGCCAGAAGGCCGAGGATTATCACAGAAAGGAGCAACAATGAAGAAGAGGGAACTCATCGAGAGGATCGCCAAGAAAGCTGGGGTGCCCAAGAGCGAGGCCCAGAAGCACTTCGAGGCTTTCGAGGAGGTAGTGACCGAAGCGCTCAAGGCTGGCGAGGAGGTCCAGATCACAGGCTTCGGGAAGTTCTCCGTGCGGGAGCGCAAGGCCAGGGAGGGCAGGAATCCCCAGACCGGCCAGAAGATGAAGATCGCGGCCCAGAAGGTTCCCGCCTTCAGCGCGGGCAACGCCCTCAAAGAGGCAGTCTAAAAGCTGGCAAACTGGATTGCCTTGACCGAGGTGACGAAGCCGGGACCTTGCCAGGTACGCAGTAAGACGGAGAGTCCTTGCCCTCGTAGCGCAGAGGTTGAGATCCTGGGTGTAGCCTTCTGCGGACCGTGTGCCCGCAAGCAGGAGGCATACTTTTCCATCGGCGAGCTTACGCACGAGGAGGTGCGCGACCTCAGCTACGAAAACAGAGGATCCCTCTCACTTGGCGCGCTCACCAGAGGCCTCCTGAATAACCCTTCGTAGCTGACCGTTGGCGTCTTCGCCGACCACGCCGCCGTGGTAGCAGACGATGGTGGCTATCTCTAGATCCGCCAACCTCCTCACGGACCGCGCGGCCTCACGCACGTCCAGGGTGAGTGGCGGGTTCGGACCGTTCAGAAGACCCCCCTCCGCCGTCAACGCGTCTCCTGCTACCAAAACCTTCGGTCGCTCTAGGTAGAGACTTAGGTGGCCCGGCGTGTGGCCCGGCGTGAAGATCACCCGAGTGCTGCCCGCTAGGTCGAGGCGGTCGCCGTCCTCCACGTGCTCGTCTACCTGGACGGGTTCGAGGCGTTCCAAGGCCTCCCGCATCTGCGGCCTTTGTTCGAGCATCTCTGGCGAAGGCTTGAGCGGCTTTAGGGTTCCGTCTATGTGGGGGGCATCGGCGGGATGCGCGAACACCGTTGCTCCGCTTTGGCGTACGAGTGCCGCCCCCGAACCGACGTGGTCGAGGTCCTGGTGGGTGAAGATTATGCGCCTCAGGTCCCGCACCCCTATGCCGGCCTCGACCAGAGCGGCACCGATTACCTCCGCCTGACCCGGCAAGCCCGCGTCGACCAGCGTGTTGCCGTTTTGCTCGTCCAGGATCAAGGTTAAGTTGAGGAAGCCGTCGGCTCCCCGTGAACCCCTCGGTATGGGCAGGACGTATATACTACCCTGCCCTGGTGGTGCTCACCTACCCGGACGGATCGGCCTAACACCCAACGCGGCGCGGGTACGTAAGTCGGATTGGGCCGGGGCTTCTTCGTGAACGTCACCGCAGGGCGGGCCGTATACAGGAGGCGAAGGGACTCGCGGCCCCTTTGCACCTATGGGATGGTGGCCGGGACGCAAAAACGCGAGGCAAGTAGGAGCTAAGGCGATGGCGACGAGGATACAGCGGATGCGGATGGTGGCAGCGGTCGTGGCGGTATCGACCCTCGCGCTTGCGGGCATGGCTTCGGCGAAGGTGGTCGTCGGGAACGCGGGCGAGAACTACCTTATAGGCACGCCTCAAAAAGACGAGATCTCCGGGCTGGCAGAAGACGACTTTATCGTCGGAAGGGGAATTCCTCACGGACCGGGCGAGCTAGCGGGGCACAGTATCGTCGCACATCAAGCGACTCCTCATCCTGCCCTTCCAGTTCTACAGGTCGCTGCGCACTCAGCGCACGCGCGGCGCTTGGGCGGCTTTTCCGGACGGCAAGAAGGGAGAGTTTCGGCACCCTCGCAGAGGGAGCCTTGGAGTGACGCGAGGTAAGAAGCGTACGCGTGAGGTACGGGTAACCTAGCAGCAGACAGTGGAGGGGGGAACGTCCAGCCGCTAGGCTGCGGACTCTGGAAGCTCTGAGAGAAAGACAGCAGTACTCCCAGGTCCATCGACAGTTTACACCCTCCCCAGTGGCTCGGTGTTAAACAGGCGTAAACCCTCTGTAAAAGTTGGATAAATCGTGTAGGGCTATGGCGAAGTGATTCTATAGCCACACCCGCTGCCCCATAGCCGTGGTCAAGCAGGATCTGGACGATCAGACCGCCCATCGAGTGGCCCATGAGGATAGGCGGCTTCTCCAGCTCTCCTATGATGCTTTCGTAGTGCTTGACAACCCCAGGGATGGTCAAAGCCTCAATCGGAGAGGTGTCCTAGTTGAGGGCCTCGACTTCCACCTAGAGGCCCGGGTAGGCAGGGGCGAGCACGCGGTAGCCGCGCGCCTCGTAGCGGTCTATCCAATGCTCCCAGCTCAACGGCGTCATCCACAACCCGTGGATCAGGACGATGGTGTTGGGGGTGGCCGGGTTGGGGGTGTTTTCGGCGGCGATGGGGTTCTCCTTATAAACGGTCGTGGTGCGGCTCGAGCCGCGTCTCGCGCCTATGCATGCGAGCCGGCGTCGGGGATCTGGACCTTCCTGTTCTCCAGCGGCGGCGCGGGCGGGAGGCCCGTGACCTCCAGGATCTCCTGCTCGTCCAGTGTCTCCCGCTCCAGCAGCGCCCGGGCGAGCGCCTCGAGCTCCTTGCGATGCTTCGTGAGGAGCCGGCGGGCCTCCTCGTGGCTCTCATCGAGGATGCGCCACACCTCTTCGTCTATGACGCGGGCGGTCTCCTCGCTGAAGGGCTTCTCCCCACCGTAACCGCCCGATCCGCCCAGGTAAGGGTTTTCGCGGGGCGCGAGTTCTACCGTCCCCACCTTCTCGCTCATCCCCCAGCGGGTGACCATCCTCCTCGCAAGGTCGGTGGCCTGCACTATGTCGCTCTCGGCCCCTGTGGTCCTGGTGCCGTAGACGATCTCCTCCGCTGCCCGTCCCCCCAAGGCGCCGACGATCCTCGCCCTCAAGTAGGCTTCCGGGTAGTTGTAGCGGTCGTCCTCGGGACGCTGGTAGGTGACCCCGAGGGCCTGCCCCCGCGGCACGATCGTCACCCGGTTCACGGGATCTGCTCCTGGCACGACGAGGCCCAGGATGGCATGACCGCCCTCGTGGTAGGCGATACGCTCCCGCTCCTCGGGGCTCATCAACAGTGGGCGCTCGGGGCCGAGCACGATCCTCTCCAGAGCGTCCAGGAAGTCCTTCTGGCGCACCTCCTCCTGCTCGCGCCGGGCCGCCAGGAGCGCCGCCTCGTTGACCAGGTTCCTGAGGTCGGCTCCAGAGAGCCCGGGCGTCGAAGCCGCAAGCTCCCCCAAATCCACGCTATGGGCGAGCGGCACGCTTCTGGTATGGACCTTGAGGATCGCCTCGCGGCCCGCCTTGTCAGGGAGGTTCACCACCACTTGCCGGTCGAAGCGCCCGGGCCTCAGAAGTGCCTTGTCGAGCACATCGGCCTGGTTGGTGGCGGCCAGCACGATCACGCCCTCCTTGCTGGAGAAACCGTCCATCTCGGTGAGGATCTGGTTGAGGGTTTGCTCTTGCTCGCTCGATCCCCCGATCGCCGTCTGACCGCGGGACCGTCCTATGGAATCGAGCTCGTCAATGAAGATGATCGCTGGGGCGTTCTCGCGGGCCTGCTTGAAGAGGTCGCGCACACGACTAGCGCCGACACCCACGAACAACTCGACGAACTCAGAGGCGCTCAAGGAGAAGAACGGCACCCCCGCCTCGCCCGCGACGGCCCGCGCCAGGAGCGTCTTGCCCGTTCCCGGGGCTCCCACGAGCAGCACACCCTTGGGAGCCGTTCCCCCAAGGCGGGTGTACTTCTCGGGGTCCTTGAGGAAGTCCACGATCTCGACCAGCTCGTTCTCGGCCTCCTCGATGCCGGCGACGTCCTCGAAGGTGACCCTGGTGTCCTGCTCCTGGTCGTAGCGCCTGGCGCGGCTCCGACCGACGCCCGTGAGGGCGCTGCCCATGCCGCCGCCCTGCTGCTGAGCGCGCCTATAGAGCAGGCCCGAATGCGAAGAGCAGCGTCTGCAAAAGGCCACCGCCTTCTTGTATCGGCTCGGCGCTGATCTCCACGCTGTTGTCGATCAAGAGCTCCTCGAGGCCGGGGTCAACGAAGGACGGAAGCACCGTGGTGAAGGTCTTGGAGGTGCGCGAAGGCGGCGAGTCGGGCTCCGAGCCTTCCTCTCCTTTCGGCGGGTAAGTGACTGGATTTTCGAAGCGGCCCTCGACGGTGTCCCCCTGGCTGTAGATCGCCTCGACGTTCCCCGCCCTGACCTCTTCTTTGAAGAAGGTGTAGGGCACCTCGACGGGCGCTTCCGGGCCGGGGAAGAGGAACCTGACTAGGAGGAAGTTCGCGAGCAATATAAGTGCGAACCAGAGCCAACTCCTGGCAGGCGGCATAGTCCTCTTTCCCCCCGGTCCGGTCGCGCGACGCGTTGCCTCCTCTCGGGTTCAGGTCACCCTGCAGTCCTCGCCCCCTTCACAGCCCCCGCAACCTCAAGGCTAGCACGATCAGCGCGACGCCGACCGCGAGCGCGTAGAGCCCGACGAGCGAGAGCAGCCCTACGTGTGGCAGGACCGCCATCGCCGCCCCGGAGGCGACATCCAGGTTCTCTTCCGGCCCCACGCCGCTCACGTCTCTGGTTCTTCCTCGACACCCTCGCGTACCCGGCGTTCATAGATACTTTGTGGAGGCTTCCCCGCAGCCCCGATCAGGCGATGTACAACCCCTGGCAGCGTGC